>DATDNL010000722.1:0-7494 GCA_036518315.1 Flavisolibacter sp.
GAAAGGAAACGTTCAGAGGAGCTGCTGATCAAGGCATCGCAAAGGCAAATGGCAGAACTGGAGCTGCATAGCTTGCGTGCGCAGCTTAATCCTCACTTTATGTTCAACTCTTTGAATTCTATCCAGGAGCTTATACTCAAAGAAGACTTTGATAATGCACATACCTATCTTGCCCGCTTTGCCAAGCTGGTTCGAATCATGTTGGAGAACGCAGAAAGACCCTTCACTCCGTTGCAAAAAGAGATTGACTTCCTGGAACTTTACCTTTCACTGGAGAAGTTGAGGATACCTGATCTTGCCTTTTCGATAGTCACTGATCCTGATATTGATAAAGAAGAGACGCTTATTCCCAACATGATCCTGCAACCTTATATTGAGAATGCTTTGTGGCATGGACTTTCACATAAAGCAGGTGATAAGAAGCTGGAGTTGACGATTCAAAAGAATAATGGAGGCGTGGTGTATTTGGTGAAGGACAATGGAGTGGGAAGAAAGAAGTCTGCTGAGCTGAAGAGTCTTTACCGGCAAGAACATAAATCAAAGGGAATGGAACTGCTCACCAAGAGGTTTAAGCTATTAAGAGACGAATTTGGATCGGATATAGATACCAGTGTAGACGATATTATGAGCAAAGGAGAAGTGACCGGCACCAAAGTAACCATCATGGTACCTGATTCACTGACCAGGGACAAGAGTTTACCATTTCTTCAGCACCCTACAAACTGGCCCAGGGAACAGATGTCAGGTAAGACGTACTATTGCAAGGAAGCAGAGAAAGAATATGGCGATTGCGAGAATGTAAATCAGGATGTTTTGAAAGGATAAGTTTCGTTGTCGCATATTACCCGGTTTTTAAAGGATGTATAAACTATTAACGACTATTCCCCACGGGATCGTATAAAATAGCGCCGCTTCTTTTTTCCTGAATCGTGAAAACTGCTAAGGCATGGCGTTTGAAGGTTAAATGGGATGCAGCAGCAATCAGATGCCCGGCAGAACGGATTCGTGCACGTTCGCGGTGCGAGGGAACATAACCTGAAAAACATCAATGTGAAGATCCCGAGGGACGCCCTGGTGGTATTTACGGGAGTATCCGGATCAGGGAAGTCGTCCCTGGCTTTTGGGACGCTGTATGCCGAGGCGCAGCGGCGATACCTCGAGTCAGTGTCGCCATATGCCCGGCGGTTGTTTCATCAAATGCCGGTGCCTGTTGTAGATGCAGTGGATGGTTTGCCTCCGGCGGTGGCACTGCAGCAACAACGTGGAGGCACTTCTACCCGATCGTCGGTTGGCTCCGTTACTACGCTGTCGAACCTGCTTCGTATGCTTTTCTCTCGCGCAGGTGATTACCCTAAGGGCCAGCCAATTATTTACGCCGAAGGGTTTTCGCCGAATACACCAGAAGGTGCTTGTACAAAATGCCATGGTTTGGGAAAGGTGTATGAAGTGACAGAAGAATCCATGGTGCCCGATGACGCGCTCACTATTCGTGAGCGTGCAATTGCAGCGTGGCCTTCTGCCTGGCAGGGACAGAACCTGAGAGATATTTTAACCACGCTTGGATATGATGTAGACATTCCCTGGAGAGATCTTCCCAAAAAGGATCGTGAGTGGATATTATTTACGGACGAGACACCTACCGTGCCTGTATATCCAGGATTTACAAAGGCAGAGGTGAAGCAGGCATTGAAGCGTAAGATGGAGCCTGGTTATATGGGTACGTTCACCGGTGCACGTCGTTATGTGTTGAACACTTTTGCGAATACGCAGAGTGCGTTAATGAAGAAGAGGGTGGCACAATACATGATCAGCAGCGAGTGCCCAGTCTGCGAGGGAAAGCGACTAAGGCCTGAGTCATTATCAGTCAAGTTTGCCGGTTTGGATATTGCCGATATGTCGAGGCAGCCACTCAAAAGGCTTCTTTCCATCTTTCGTCCTTATGCAGATGGCTCTGCAGACGGTATAGGACGTCTTCTGAAAGACCACCAGGAAAAGGCTATTGTGGCGCAGCGAATTGCGCAGGATCTGGTAGCGCGGTTGGGCGTGTTACTCGACCTTGGATTGGGTTATTTGACGTTAGAGCGCAGTACTCCTACTCTATCGCCGGGCGAGTTGCAAAGACTTCGATTGGCAACCCAGGTGCATAGCAATTTGTTTGGAGTCGTGTATGTGCTCGATGAACCGTCGGCAGGGTTACACCCTTCGGATACACGAGCGCTGTTGAGGGCATTAGATAAACTGAAAGCATCGGGCAATTCTTTGTTCGTGGTGGAGCATGAGTTGGACGTGATCCGTCATGCTGATTGGATAGTTGACGTAGGACCGGCTGCGGGTGAGAGTGGCGGAGAGATATTGTATAGCGGGCCCTTAGCAGGATTACAAAAGGTAAATGGCTCGCGTACAAAAGAACATCTTTTCAATGGTCATGCTTTCTCCCAAACGAGTCATAGGAAGCCGAAGGGCTGGTTGGAACTGAAAGGTGTTACACGAAATAACCTGGACAATCTTGACGTATCATTCCCTTTAGGTGTGTTAACTTCTGTTACTGGTATTTCAGGTTCGGGGAAGTCAAGCTTGGTGAGCCAGGTGTTGGTTGAATTAGTAGCTGATTGCCTTGGGCATGAATTGGCTACGGAAGAAGAGGAAGGCGATCCTTTGCAACAGGAGACGGTTCAAGCGCTGGGAGGAAAGATCACGACGGGTATGGAAAAGATCAAGCGGATGGTGCGAGTTGATCAGAAGCCAATTGGTCGTACGCCGCGATCCAACCTGGCTACGTATACAGGTTTATTTGATGGCGTGCGTAAATTGTTTGCAGCTACTAAGATGGCGAAGGCAAGGCACTACGATGCAGGTCGCTTCTCGTTCAATGTGGGTAAAGGTCGTTGTTCTAATTGTGAAGGCGAAGGTTTCGTGATGGTGGAATTGCTATTTCTTCCGAGTGTGTACGCACCTTGTCCTGTATGTGAAGGAACGAGGTATAATGCAAAGACACTTGAAGTAAAATTCAAGGACAAGAATATTGCTGATGTACTTCGGATGACCGTGGATGAGGCGAGGGAATTCTTTGCAGAAGATGCCAGCATTGGCCGAGCACTCGACATGTTACACGAGGTGGGATTAGGTTATTTACGGCTGGGACAACCAGCAACAGAACTCTCGGGAGGAGAAGCCCAAAGGATCAAGCTTGCAACGGAACTTCAAAGATTAGGTAAGGGGAATACGCTTTACATTTTGGATGAACCCACCACAGGACTCCATCCTTCGGACGTGGAGAAACTTACCGTGCAGTTGAATCGATTAGTAGATGCGGACAATACTGTCATCGTTGTAGAACACGACATGCAGGTAATTGCAGGTAGTGATTGGGTGATAGATATCGGTCCCGGCGCAGGGGACGAAGGAGGAAAGATCGTTGCAGCAGGCACCCCTAATGAAGTAGCGGGGGTATTGAAAAGTAAGACTGCTGCCTTTCTTAAGGAAGTACTGGAAGGCAGCCAAAGCATAGTCACACAATAGCCTAACGCTCTGCAGGTATTAAAGCCAACGCAGGTAATTAGTTTTTCCTGCGCCGCAACACAATACTTGCATTGGTTTGCATATCGGCGGTGAAATTAACCTGGTAGGTTTTATCACCGTCGCGAATAACTAGTAATCCAGTATTCGGTGGAATGGTTCCAAGATTATCGGCAACCAAGACCAGTTTTATTTCGCTCATGCCACTAACATTGATGCTTTTTTTGGTAGCTACTGATTTTAGCTTGGTGCTCGGAATGATCAATTGGTCGTTAAGGTAAACTGATATGGAGTCACCGTCCACAACGCCATTGTCATAGAATGACAACATTAAACTATCTGCGGTGATATCGACTGTTTGGTGAAGGTGTTCTTTTCGCTGGTTGTACGACAACACGGAGGGCGGTTCATTTTTTGGAGGAGCCGGCTTTGATGTTATGGCAGTTGAATTTGGCTCAACGCTGTTCTTATTTGCCTTTGTTTTTGTCTTTGTTTTGGTTTCTACAGCAACACCCGTTTTGTCCGTGGTTGTATTCGCAGGACTATTTGGTTGTTTGGGTTCTACTTGGTTTGGAACACTGGCAACAGGCTCTTCTTTTGTCTTGACCTTATTATCCTTCGGCTTCGTCTTTGTGTCTGTAACGGCAACGTCCTGGTTTGCTACATAATTGTTTTCATTAGGCATGAGGTCGAGTTCCTTCAAATGAGCGAAGAGTGCAGAAGAGGAACTATCACCAGACTTCTTTGCTTCCACCGAGCCGGGGACTGCATAATAGAACTTTGTTTTGTTGGTCGTCCAGCGTCCGTCTATGGATGTTAAACTATCCTGGCCATGGAAAGGAATTGTGACTGTGCGATTGACATGCTTTGCGGGTGACTCTGGAAAGTTGTTAGCGATCATCTTATCGTCTTCAACAATAAGGTTGTCGCCGTCCACCTTTGCCTTGATCTTCCTGATTCCATAGTAGAATGTATCATTCACGACGAATGTTACGTAGGAATAGCCCATGATCCTACCACGGTATTCTGCGAGGGCCAGCTCGTATTGCTGCGTCATCCTTGTGGAATCGTTATACAAAGTGCCTTTGTAGAAGCCGCCGACTTTCTTTTGTGCTGATAAAGAGGTTGCGATCGTCAGGATGAGGGCAAGAGCGAAGAGGTTTTTCATACTGGTTGTGGTTTGGTTAGCCTTGCTGCGTTTTCGGGTGTTACAGCCTCACATTGGATTTTAGTTAATAACGATGATATATTCTCCCGATTGTGTAAACCTTTCAGATAATGTTTGTCGTAATAGCGTAGTAAAATACGGAAAGCCTCTTTAATCTCACAGCTTTCGAGGAAGGCAACTGCGTTTTTTGTGTCCAGGCCTCCCAACCTTTGGCTGATACGCCTGGTCGCGTCTATCAGCTTATCTTTCTCGCATTCGCCGTATTCTGCCACAATGTGGTCGAGCCTTTCCTCGAAGGGGATGTCAAGAAAGAAGATTGGAGAGGATCGCATAGTCTTCCATAGAGCAGCAGGAAGGTTAAGATCTCCGATGCGCTGGCTTTCGTCTTCGAGCCAGATTGGTGAGTGGTGAGTGGTGAATTGTGAATGGTGATTGGTGAGTGGTGAAGACGAACCATTGAGGTCATCGTTTTCTCCGTTTTGCCGTTTGGCGTTTAGTTCAGATGCCAATAGGTTTTCGAACATTTCCTGCTTTGGCTGGGGAGGCATTTTGAAACTGCCGAATGCGGAGCCTTTATGAGAGGCTATCTTTTCAAGATCAACAACTGTCTCTCCCCTCCTTTCCAGCTCGTTGAGTACTTCTGTCTTTCCGGAGCCAGTAAATCCGCCGAGTATTTTAAATTGAAATGGTTGCTCAAAAGTCTGCAGGACGTGGTTACGATAGGCCTTATACCCGCCTGCAAGAGTATAGACCTTAAAACCGTAAAGGTCCAGGAGCCAGGCGATAGCGGCACTGCGCATGCCTCCGCGCCAGCAGTGGATGAAAATTTCGGGTTTAGAGTTTTGAGTCTTGAGTTGTTGGCGGTTTTGTGCCAGGGCTTCTACCTCTTCGACCATTTTACGCATTTTGGGGGCGAAGAAGTCGAGGCCGATTTTGATGGCCTCTTCCCTGCTCTTTTGTTTATAGGTGGTGCCTACGATCTTTCTTTCTTCATCGGTGAACAAAGGGAAGCTTATGGCTCCCGGGATATGTGCATGATTGTATTCGGAAGGCGAACGTGCATCGAGCAAGAGTCCCCCGGTTGAGAGCTTGAGAAAGTCCTTTATGTTTAGCTTCTGTATTGGCACCTGTACAAAAATATTCTTTGATGGGGGTAATAAAAAAAGCTTCCAACGGAGGAAGCTTTATCTATGTATTTTTTAGTGCTTATTAAACATTATCCGTTCATCGAAGCAAGGAACTCTTCATTGCTCTTCGTTCCTCTCATCCTCTTCAGGAGCTCTGTCATTGCCTCTTCCGTGTTCATGTCATTGAGATATACGCGGAGCAGGTTCATGCGTTGTAGCACATCTCTTTCCAGGAGCAGATCGTCACGACGAGTAGAAGAAGCTACCAGGTCAATTGCAGGGAAGATCCTCCTGTTTGACAGGCGGCGATCTAATTGCAATTCCATGTTACCTGTTCCTTTGAACTCTTCGAAGATCACCTCATCCATCTTGGAACCAGTATCGATCAGCGCAGTGGCAAGGATCGTCAATGAGCCACCGTTCTCGATCTTACGGGCCGCACCAAAGAATTGCTTTGGCTTCTGCATGGCATTGGCTTCTACACCACCCGATAAGACTTTACCAGAGGCAGGAGAAACGGTATTATGGGCTCTCGCCAAACGAGTGATTGAATCAAGAAGAATAATCACATCGTGTCCGCACTCAACAAGGCGTTTTGCTTTTTGAAGAGCGATCGTTGAAACCTTTACGTGCTTCTCGGCAGGTTCATCGAAGGTAGAAGCGATCACTTCTGCTTTTACGCTCCGTTCCATATCGGTAACCTCTTCAGGTCTTTCATCCACGAGCACTACCATCAGGTAACAATCAGGGTGGTTCTTGGCAATGGCATTGGCCACAGCTTTCAGCAACATGGTCTTACCTGTCTTAGGTTGGGACACAATCAATCCGCGCTGACCTTTACCGATGGGCGTAAACAGGTCCATGATGCGAGTTGAATAATTATCGGCACCATCAAAAAGGTTTAGCTTCTCATGAGGGAAGAGCGGCGTCAGGTAATCGAATGGTACACGGTCGCGTACTTCTTCAGGGCTCTTACCGTTGATGGTTTCCACTTTCAGAAGAGCAAAATATTTCTCCCCTTCTTTTGGAGGACGCACAGAACCGTATACAGTGTCACCGGTTTTCAGTCCAAAGAGTTTTATTTGAGAAGGAGAAACATAAATATCATCCGGAGAAGAAAGATAGTTGTAATCGGAGGAACGGAGGAAGCCGTATCCATCAGGCATCATTTCGAGTACACCTTCGGCCAATATAATTCCGTCGAATTCGATATTGAAGTTCTCCCATTTGGGTTGAGAAAAGAATTTACTGATCTGGGTGCCTCTCTCGGGAGCTGGTATTATTTCGTCGTCCGAATCTTCTTCCTCTTCGTCGTCGATTGCATCTCCAGGTTGCGAAGAAATAGGAAGTTCCATTTGCGGTTGCGCAACGGGTTGCGGTTGAGGAGCGACATTGGTTTCTTCATCTTCGCCGCGCTTCTTTCCCTTGCGGGGCTTTTCTTCCTTTTTTGCTGCGGCCTTTTTTGTAGGGCGTTTTTGTTCGGCTGCCGGTGCCGGTGCCGCAGGAGGAGTATAAGGTTCTTCAACTATTGCTTCCTCAGTTGAATTGGAAGTGGTAGCTTTTACAATTCGTTTACGTTGTCTTTGCTTAGAGGCGCCATCGGATTTTTGTTCACTACTCATAACGGCTTGTTTGTCGAGGATTTTATAGATCAGTTCTTGTTTGCCCAGTTTTTTGGCGCTA
>DATDNL010000723.1:0-3063 GCA_036518315.1 Flavisolibacter sp.
GGCGGAAGTGGTTAGCGTTAATATGATTAAAATAGAGAGTAGAAGTGTTTTCATAAGCATGGGATTTAATTAAAGAAAGCGGAGCATGCACTCCGCATTCTCTTTTTATCCATGTTGAACAATACGGACTGTCTCCACCGGGGAGCATTCCGTGGTACCATCTGACTTAACGGCCGTTACGCGGTAATAGATGTAACCAGGAAATACACCTTTGTCCTTCGTCTTATAAGAAGAAGAACCGTTGAAATTGACATTAGTTACATTGTCATAAAAATCACCGTCGTAGGAACGTTCTACCTGGAACTGTGTAATGTTTCCATCAGAAACGGCCCAGGTAACTTCTATATCAGCCTTGCCGGCCCTGTGAACATTGAAACGTGAGAAGCAACTGTTTACTGACTGTTGATTCAATTGTTTTTGATTGCCCGACGTAAATGAAGAAGCGACAATCAAGGCAGCAACAGCTAAATAGGATACGAGTGCTTTCATAAGAGTGCGATTTTGTGATATAAAAGTAGTCACACCCAGAATGTTAACAAAGAGTAAAACTGCCCCAGTTTTCCAGCGAAAAGCGCTGAAGTTTTAGCAGGAAATACGCAGTATTTTATGAATTGCGTTGTCTAAAGCAATCCCAGACTCGTAAGTTTCCCAAGTAAAACTTCGGGCATTCTCAGGAAAGCTTCATGACTGTAGCCCGCAATATGTGGGGTCACAATAACGTTAGGATGCGAGGTAAGGAAATCAAGGTTTTCCTTCTCTAATGCTGACAGGGCGTTGATCTTCTCATTCTCTAAAACGTCCAAACCGGCGCCGGCGATCTTATCGGTTTTGATCGCTTCAATGAGCGCTGCCGTGTCGGTAACGGCTCCCCGGCAGGTGGTGACGAAGAAGGGCTTTTGCTTAAGGCTGTCGAAGAAGCCCGAATTGGCCATATGCCTCGTTTCATCAGTGAGGGGTACATGAAAACTGATCACATCGGCATACTTGCAGATATGTTCAAGGTTTGCTTCCTTGATGTAGTCCTTGCCGAAACCATCTTTGTATTTGTCGTAGGCAAGAACTGTAACATTAAATGGCTTCAGCAATCGTGCGAAAGAGGAACCCGTGTTACCAAAGCCAATGATGCCCACTGTCTTGCCTGAGAGTTCTATAGCTTTGTTTTCATTACGGAGCCACTTGCCATGCTTCACTTCTTCGAATGACCTCGATACATTGTTCATCAGGTTGAGCACCAGGGCCAGCGTATGCTCCGCCACTGCATTACGGTTTCCCTCAGGAGTGCTGATGCAGGCTATGCCTTTGCTCTTAGCATATTGCTCGTCGATCAATTCCATTCCACTACCCAGGCGCCCTATCCATTTCAGCCTCTTAGCACGGTCAATCATCGGGCGGTCAATCTTGATTCTCGTAGTCACCACCAAAGCGTCTACTGTTGGAATTTGTGCTGACAGGTCTTCGTAACTAATAGACGGCAGGTAGGACACATCATAATTGTTGCGCTGCAGACTTTCCGCCAGGTGCTGGTGAACGGGTGCGGTAATAATTACTTTTTTATTTGGAACGGTACTCATTTCATTTGAAAGCTTAACTGTGCAAAATCACTAACACTCAGTTGTTCTGCACGTTTGTCAAAAATCGATTGTTGTAAAACGGCTGGCTCAAACAGGTTCTTACAGGCGTTCCTTAATGTCTTACGCCTTTGATTAAATGCTGCCTTTACGAGTTCAAAAAAAGAAGCCTTGTCTTTCATGGCGAGAGGCTCTTTCCTTGGAAGCATTTTGATCACACCACTTTTTACCTTCGGCGGTGGTACAAATCTATTCTCATTTACGTCAAACAAATAGAACACATCATAAAACGCCTGAACGAGTACACTGGTTACGCCATACACTTTATTCCCTTCTTTTGCTGCTATCCTTTGTGCCACTTCTTTTTGGAACATGCCGATCACACATTCCACGGCATTCTCCCATTCCAGTATTTTGAAGACGATCTGCGTTGATATATTATACGGAAAATTGCCAACGACGGTAAATGGCTCATCGAAAGGTTGATCTATATCCAAAAAACTTTGGTGAATGATCTTACCATTTAAGACCGGGTAGGTGGCCTTCAGATAAACCACTTTCTCTTCATCTAGTTCCACTGCCTTGAAGTTGATGCCCGGAAGCTGGACCAGGTATTTTGTCAATGCACCCCCGCCGGGGCCAACCTCCAGCAAGTTCTTGAAAGAACAGTGCTTCAGCTCCTCAACAATCTTCCTGCAGATATTTTCATCTTTCAGGAAATGTTGCCCCAATGATTTTTTCAAGGTGTACATGGCGCAAAAGTAAAGTCTTGCACTGAGCCTATTGTTTTTTTGAGTGTAGCGATTTTGAACGATCTCATCGACAACCGTCCGATCAGTAAAATGGTTGTAATGCCCGGAAAGATTCCTTTGGTTTAGAACAGATTGCTTCACGTGGGCCCTAATTGCCCCCTATCCCATCTCTTGCCATGGAGACCTCCCGGTTAAGTCCCGGGTACTCCCACTATACTCCCTGAAAAGCCCACTTCATATTATGTTGAATAGAAAGGCACTGAAATTGGGCCCCTTGAGCCAGGATCCAATTAAACGCTCTATTCTACGGCCTGATTATCTTCTGGACTCTTAGAACCTTTCCGTCGCCCCTCGTAATCTTCACAAGGAAAACGGTTCCGCTAAAGCTGCTCATTTTCACATTAACTGACCTGGTTTCGTTCGAAAGGCTCAGATCTTTCCGATAAACCGTTCTCCCATTCATATCAGTGATCTGTATTCTAAACCTTTCGGCCAATGTCGACTTCAGCGCAATGGTCAATTCATCCACCACAGGGTTTGGACCAATTGATAAGGTAAGCATTGAAGGCTTGTATACCAGGTTTACCACGGAACTATAGGTAAACTTGCCCATGGCATCCACTGCCTTTAGGCGGTAATAGTTATTTCCAATGAAGGGAGAGTTATCAATGAATTGGCAAGCATCGTTTTTACTTACTGTTCCGATAAAACTAAACCAACTGCCGTCGGCCGATCTTTCCACT
>DATDNL010000724.1:0-2809 GCA_036518315.1 Flavisolibacter sp.
ACGCTCACGTTATTCATCACATTCAATTACATTTACCCAGCAAAGTAAAATCGTATGATCAACCTGTTACAAATTGATTCAACTCACACGGCCACTGCAGCCTCAGGCGGGATTAGTCTTTTTGATCTTCTGAAATTGGGTGGATGGGTAATGATCCCTCTTATGCTTTTATTGGTCATTACTATTTTCGTCTTTTTCGAACGTTTGATTGCTATTCGCAAAGCTTCCAACATCGACAGCAATTTCATGAATATCGTTCGTGATCATATTATAAGTGGAAACGTTACGGCGGCGCGTAGTTTTGCAAAGAACACAAATAACCCCGTTGCCCGCATCATAGACAAGGGTATTCAACGGATTGGTAAGCCGATTGAAAATATTGAAAGGAGCATGGAGAACGTGGGTAAACTGGAGATTTATAACCTGGAAAGAAACCTTTCTATTCTTTCTTTGTCAGCCGGTATTTCTCCATTACTGGGTTTCCTGGGAACCATTATCGGTATGTTCCAGTTATTCTATAGCCTTGCCACTGGGGGTGATTTTACTATCCAGACCATGGCAAACGGTATTTATACAAAAGTGATCACCTCAGCAACAGGTCTTATTATCGGCTTATTGGCTTTGTTAGCCCATAACTATCTGACGACACAGGTGGATAAAACGGCGTACAAAATGGAAGCATCCAGTGCCGAGTTTTTGGATATTCTTCAGGAACCAACGAGATAGGACGGTCGGTCAGTGCGTTTTTAACTTTTGACTTTTAACTTTTGACTTTATAAATGAACATCAGGAGAAAATTAAGAACACATGCGGAAGTGCACACAGGTCCACTGAATGACATCTTATTCATTCTGCTACTGTTCTTTTTGATTGCCTCAACTCTTGCTAATCCTAACCTCGTACGGGTAAGCAATCCGAAAGGGGATAAGGATATGAAGGCCAAGCAAAATATTGTGGTTACTGTTGATAAGGATCAGAAATTTTATATCGGCACTCAACTAGTTCCAACCCAGGAATTAGATACACTTCTTACACAAGCCATAGTCCACGCAAGGCAATCGATCGATTCGCCCTCAGTCGTCATCAATGCTGATACCAGTGCTTATTATGGAGAAGTATTCCGTATTATGCGCCTTGCTAAACGCAACGGCGCCAAAGTCGCTGCCCTCGTGAAGTAAACTGCACCCCGAACTCGGCAGATTGGGTACATTTCTGTATTGAAGTGAAAAATCCGTGCAAATCCGTCCAATCCGTGTCATCAGTGTTCTGAAAAAAACGCCGAAGGCGTTTCACCAACCCACCTTCACCATTCTATCTTTCCCCTGCATATCCTTTCTCAACTCCACTTCCCCATAACCGGCTTCTTCGAATAGCCTCACAACCTCCGCCCCAAGGTCCTCATGGATTTCCATGTAAATAGATCCTTCTTCGTACAACCTTCTTTTTCCGAATTCAGCCAATGCTCTATAGAAGACCAAAGGCTCATTGTCGGTTACAAAGAGAGCAGTGTGCGGTTCATGGTCAACTACGTTTGAATGCATTTGATCTTTATCCTTTAGCGGCACGTAAGGAGGGTTGCTTACAATGATATCAACAGTGGGCAGAAATTTTTGTTGCTCTTCATCCAGGAAATCCACGCCCTGGAAGTCAACACGTATATCCAGGGATGATCCATTTCTTCTCGCCACGTTCAAGGCCTCTTCGCTTAGGTCACAACCCCACACTTCTGCTTTTGGCATTGCTTTTTTTAGTGCCAAGGCAATGCAGCCACTTCCCGTGCCCACGTCCAGAACCTTCAACAGCGTGGTTTCATCGGCTTCCACAGGACTTCTAACAAAAACATTTTTGCCCGTTTCCCTTGCGTCGTCGACTATCCATTTCACTAGTTCCTCTGTCTCCGGTCGCGGTATCAGCACATTCTTATCTACATACAATTCCATCCCGTAAAACCATGTTTTGTTCATCACGTATTGAATAGGCTCGTGCTTCTTTAACCTTTCAATGTCGAGGTCGAGCTGTTGCTTTGCTTCTTCCGAGATTTCCTGTTCCCTCTTCCAGACTGTCTCTGTTTTCGATAGCCCGGTCACCTGTTCTAATACCAGCCCGGTAATATTCGAAGCCTCTTGCTCCTCGTAGACTGTTTGTAATTGCTCCTTAACATAATGTTCTGCTTCCCACAGTTTCATGTCGACAAACTTAACCTTTCTTTACTTTTGAGCGCTGATGACTTCACAAGAGTTATATATGTATCGCTGCCTTCAACTCGCACGTCTCGGTGCGGGATCGGTAGCGCCGAACCCCATGGTAGGTGCCATCCTTGTTTATGATGACACCATCATTGGCGAAGGCTTTCACAGGCAATATGGCGGACCCCACGCCGAACCCAATTGCATTGCATCGGTCAAAGAAGAGCACGTCCATTTGATTGAGAAGTCGACCCTGTATGTCTCCCTTGAACCATGTGCCCACTACGGAAAGACTCCGCCTTGTGCTGATCTGATCATAGAAAAAAGAATTCCAAAAGTCGTCATTGCCTGTCGCGATCCGTTTGTACAGGTCAACGGAAAGGGCATTGAAAAACTTAATGCTGCGGGGGTAGAAGTCGAACTTGGGGTGTTGGAGCAGGCGGCTATAGAACTCAACAAGCGGTTCTTTACTTTTCATACGCAACACAGGCCTTTTGTCATCTTAAAATGGGCGCAGACTCTCGATAATAAAGTTGCCCATGACGACTATAGAAGAATTTTTATTACCGCAGAGTTTACCAACCGGCTTATTCATCAATGGAGAGGCGAGGAGATGGCCATTG
>DATDNL010000725.1:0-5721 GCA_036518315.1 Flavisolibacter sp.
CCTTATCAGGTGAAGCTCGGTGGCATAAAACAAAATAATGCTGTAAATAAAAAAATAGAGGAGGATATAAAAGACAATACCTCCTAACCTGTTCGCCCATCCAAGCATGGCCATTTTTAAAGCTCCTTCAATGGCCCTTGCTCCCAAACGAACAAGGAACGCTACCAAAAGAAATACAAGGACGAAGGCAAGCATCGGTAACCATCGGTGCGAAATACTCGTATTGGCACCTATATATTCTGCAAGGACTGCAGATAGTTTCAACGCGGCGGCCAGCCCTACAACGAAGGCAAGCAAGGAAAATATAGCAACGACTAAACCCTTGCGGAAACCTTTTATGACAGACAGTAGCAGTAAACCAATCGCAATGAAGTCAATGAACATATTACTTGGCCAATAGCTCTTTCACGGTCGCCGAGATTGTTTTTCCGTCTGCCCTTCCTGCCAGCTTTTTTGTCGCAGCTCCCATTACCTTTCCCATATCAGCGGGTGAAGAGGCACCTGTTTCAGCAATGATCTGCTGCAGCTCCGATTTCAATTCCTCTGCCGATAGTTGCTTCGGTAGAAATTTTTCAATCACCGCAATCTCCTCTTCTTCCTTCTTTGCAAGATCAGGGCGATTCTGCTGCTGGTAGATCTCCAGCGAATCTTTACGCTGCTTCATCATCTTCTGCAACATCGACAGCTCTTTGTCAGAAGACACTTCACCACCTGCGCCCGGCTCTGTTTTCGCCTTAATAATTTCAGCCTTGATGGCTCTCAGTCCCCTTAACGTTGCTTCGTCTTTCGACTTCATGGCATCTTTCATTTCCGCCATTACTTTTTGCTCCAGACTCATGATAGTTTATAGTTTGTTGTTGGTAGTTTGTCGTTCGCTTTAAAAATTGAACATTGATCATTGACCATTTCCGATCCCCTCATCGTCACATTGTCTCATTTCCCCATTACCTACTCCCCATTCTCACATTTTCTCATTGTCTCATTGTCACATTGTCCCCTATCAGCTAATCATCCCTTAGCTAATTTCCATTCTCCCATTGCCACATTCTCTCATTGTCCCATTGTTACCCCAGCAGCTAATTTCCATTCTCTCATTGTCTCATTGTCTCATTGTTTAATTATCACGTCGCCTTATTCTCCTTCATCTGTATATCCTGGAACTTCTGGTAAAAGTCCTGCGCAAACTTCTTCATGTCGTTCACCAATTCTGTCTGGCGGGTTGCCCTCGCGTAGGTATCGGCCATAGTCATGAAAGTCTGGTAATAGAAATCAGCCATTTCGTCAACCATCATTTGCTGGGTCCAAAGGTCGATGCGCAAGGCCGTCTTTTCTGCACCATCCCACAATGAAAGCATCACGGCCTTTGCCGGTTGCGAATTGGCCGCGGTGCTATCGGTGGCCTTCCATTCGATGTTTTGAGGAATACGGTTTTCATCCAACTCCACGTCAATTACTATACTTGATCTTGCCATTTTTCTACAATTATGCGGCGAAGGTAACAAATAGGAGATAGCAAGTAAAACAGGTAAAATGGAAGGAGATTACTGCTTTGGCGCAGTCTTCAGTATGATTTCCCAAAACTCGTCGGCTGCGCGCTCCCAATTATACTTTTCAGCAGACTTCGTTCCCTTTTCAACCAACTGCTTCCTGAGGCCTTCATCCTTATAGATGGTCATCATTTTATCAGCAATATCTACGTGGTTGGCAGGGTCGAAATACAATGCGCCCTCTCCGGCAGCCTCCTGCATAGAGGAGTTTTGCGAAGTCAGCACAGGCACTCCACACTTCATGGCTTCTGCCACGGGCACGCCGAAACCTTCGAATAAGGAAGGGTAGACCAGTGCATAAGCGGATGCCATCAATGAGGCCAACTCGTTCTCCGCCAAGTATCCGGTCAGTACCACGTCCGATTTGTACTTATACCTTTCCAACAATTCCAAAAACTCTTCGTTCTTCCACGCCAGGCGCCCGGCAATAACCAGTTTCATATTGGTTTGAAGCCTCTTCTTGAATAGTGAAAAAGCCTTCAGAAGATTTAGAAGATTCTTTCTCGGCTGAATGGCACCTGCATAGATAAAGTATTCAGTCCCGCCAGTGTATTTTTCTTTCACTGTTTCCTTTTCCTCAAACGGGACTGGGCGAAAGCTATTTTTCACTCCGTTGTACACAACACTTATTTTAGCGGGATCAGCTTTATAGCGCTTCACCATATCTTGTTTCGAATAGTTCGAAACAGTCACTATAGTTTTTGCCTTCCTGAGAAACCTGGGTGTCTTTCCTGTCAAATATCGAACGTGGCTTTTCTTGTACGCCTCCGGGTGGTGAAGGAATCCGAGATCATGAATTACCAGGCATTGCGGAACGCGGGTCGTTAAGGAACAAAATCCATCCGGCGACACAAACACGTCTGCCTTTATCTTCTTCAGTGCAAGGGGGACCCTTATATCATACCACAACTTCCAAAGCAGCGGGTGCCTTGCAGGTGGCGAAACAACGAGAGGATGCACATTATCGGCAAAAACATAGTCTTGCTTATATGGCCTGTCGAAAAGAAAGTAAAACTGGTGCTCCGGGTGCTTTTTGACCAATGCCTGGAAGAGTTCATGAACGAAATAACCATATCCCTCCAACTCGTTTAGCAAAAACCGCGTATTAACTGCAATCACCATGGGCGGCAAAGGTAAGAGAGGATTGCACAGAGCTCCATGTGATAGCGGATAGGAATAATCGTTGTACTACTTTTTAGGAGGCGAGCGAGAATTAATGCTTTACTCTTATTACCAGTTCTTTAAAGGATAAAATGGGGCAAAAAATTGGGGAGATTGTTGTGATTATTCAACAATATGGTTCATTTGATGGGGAATCACCGCCGTTTTGAAGTTCAAAAATTATTGGTACCATGTTTGTGTTTCATAATATGAACCCACTGATTCACCCTTAATCATTCGGGCTTCACCCTTAACCGTATAAAACAGATTCTAAACGACCTCTTAGGTGGAAGAGGATGGTGGCTTGTAAAAGGGGCCTTGGTTCGGGGCCCCTTTCTTTATGCCTTCTTCCCTCCTGATCGCATTGAGACGAAAACGAAATGCCCCTCTTGGGGCATTTATAATTAAAGTATAAGCGTAACTGCAACTACTGTTTGCTTTCTCCTTCCTTTTCAGGATTTGCGTTCTTTTTCTTTTTAAACAAACCCCTGAGGAAACCTTTCTTTTCTTCTTTCACGGGCTCTGCCTTAGGTTTGACCTCAGCCGTTGTTTGAGTAATTTCTTTCTTTACCGTCTCTTCCTTTACAATTGGCACTTCCACAGGTTTTGGAGGAGCCGGCTCGGAATCTTCCTTTTTATTCTGATCTACCGCCAACGCGTTTGCCGCCTTAGCTTTAAGAGTGGAATCGATCAGGTGCCTCCTCGCTGCAGCTGCCTTCTGAGCTGCCCTTTCAACGGCCAAAAGGCTGTCGCTAGGTTGGACGGCAACCGTATCCATTGTAACTGTTGTTGCCAGGGGATTCACGGGCTTAGGCTTTTGGGCAGCGTGCTGGTCGCCTGAATCAAGTTGGGTAGCAACGGAAGGCTGAACCCCGTCCCTTACACCCAAAAATGATTTGCCTTTATAGATGCCAAGTATGAAAAGTCCGATGACCACGCAGGTAAGAAAGAACTCGCCAAACACTGCACTTCTCTTTGCTATCCTCTCCTTTCTGTGATCCACGAACTGTATGTCTTCTTCCGACCTGTTGTACGGAGAAGCATACGTCTCTATTTCGGTAGTATATTTCGGAAAATACGTTTTCGGAGTGGATGCCAAAACTCTTTGTCTTAACTCTTCCGCCTTCCTTTCAATTTCATCTTCATTCTTCAACTGAACTTCCTGCTTAGACTCCTCCTCATGATGCATATGAGGGGCTAGTTCCAATTCGGTTAAATAAGTCCATGCAGCACTCTTACCCTCAACCCATATCATGTCTGAAGGTTTCAATTGTTGTTGCAATAATTCACCAATCGTGAAGGGGCCGGTCTGTTGATTGTTTCGAAGAAGAAGGTAAACCCTTTCCATAACACACTTTTTAAACTCACAGCATCGTTCGTCTAAAGATTTTCGGGTACGCGGCTGTAAGAATTTCAGTATTAGTGCGAATTACATGCCTGATATTAGGATTTGTCGTTTTATCAAAGTGATGGATAAATGAACCGTAGTAAGTTACACATATTGACCACCCGTCAGACTACATTCATTGGCTTTCACATACCCGTCGACCGCAAAGAAAAGATTTGATTAGCGCTTTAAGTGTAGGCGTTCTGCTCTCCCCACATCTATGGCTCTTACTACCGCTGGCCATTTTCCAATATTGCCATTATATAGACTCCAATTATCGGTCAACTGTTGCATCGAAAGGTGTTTCGGAATCATAAATAATTCCGTGCTCATCGAGGCACTCTTCAATGTCGTTTTTATCAAGATGATTTGCCTTCAACAACCTGCCTGCAAGGTCAACGACAGTGTCCCAGATGTTCACATTTGTTAGCGTATATAAAGCCTCCTGCAGGCCATGTTCAATGAAGCCTTCTTCCTGGTCTATGGACACTTCCTTGATGACGTAATGAATGAACTCCACTCTCAACAGGTCAACATAGTCGATCTGCATCGGCAGTGGGATCTGTACGTTGCCATCGTTGTTGAATATAGCCGCTGCCACGGAGCCGCCCAGGAAGATGCGGGCTAGTCTTCTCCCTACTTCTATTGCCTCCAGCTTTTCACCTAGGGCAAGGCACTTAAAAAACTCCGTGGAAGTATCGGAACCTATGAACTTTGAGGCATAGTAGGAATCCTTACCATAGTCGATCAGGGCATAGCTAGTAAAGCCGTTTTCATTGCCTTCATTAATTAACTGAACCTCTTTGCAACTATATCCACAGAGGTAAGCAAACAGGATATGGCCGCTTTCGTGGTAGGCGCAAACCTCGCACTGGTTGAAGTTGTGTCTCGTCAATAAATTGTTCATGAAGCTGTTAGGACAAGATGCATTCCTTTTATCGACGGCACCGGGGGTGTTACTTCACCAGTTACTCACATGTCTATCCCCATCACCAGTTGTGCGCATGCTCTTTATTGACTCTTTCGGGCTCAACGATGTCCCCTTTGTCCCAGTTGGGGCTGTAGGGAACAAAGAAAGCGAGCCATACGGTTCGCGATAAGCGCATCAGCGGCGGTTGCATCACCACGAGTAGTAAACCATTGAACAAGATCCAAAAAAAGAAGCGCTTGTCCTGGAGCGAAAAACCAATGAAAATCCACCATAAGATAAAAGTGGCCGCGCTCAGCAAGATGGCAAGCGTATAACTAACGAGGTTGGTACCATAATAAAAGCCCGGCTCCATGTCCAGGGGCTGGTTACAGACAGGGCACTTCTCGTTCATCTTCATGAAATGGCGGAGATTATCAGGATTGCTGTATTGGTAGATCCTGCCCCGGCGGCAACGGGTACATTTATTTTGAAGGATACTGAGGACGATATTCGGTTTTCCATGAGTCTTGACGGCACACATGTGTAAGGTTTGCCCGCAAAGTTACCTCAATAAAACTGGGAGATAAAGACAACCAGCTGTGTCTATGTTCTATTTTTATGGTAATGAAAAGGAGAGTTTGGAAGGAAATTAAAAGCTATACGCTTATATCCCTTGGCATTCTATCAGCAGGAATGGGTATTAAAGGATACCTGCT
>DATDNL010000726.1:0-11596 GCA_036518315.1 Flavisolibacter sp.
TATCGACCTCGTTGGTATAAAGGATAAGACAGCCATGGCAGCAGCACTGGTGCATGGAGGAATCAACCTCACTGCCATATTGGTATTCAGTGTGTTTGCTTATAGGGGATGGAAACAGTTCCCTTCAGTGCCAGCACCATCGGCAGTGACACTAATCATAAAACTGCTGACGGTTATTTTTATATTCGTTGGTAACTATTTAGGTGGCCGACTCATTTTTAAACATCATATTGCCATAGAGCCATGAACGAGATCAGCATCAAAAACAGTGAAGAGGAGATCATCCACAAAATAGTGTCTGGTGAAATAGCCCTGTTCGAACTGCTCATTCGCCGATACAATGCTATTCTCTACAGGATTGCCAGGAGCTATGACTTCGATCACGAAGAAGCCAAAGACCTTTTGCAGGAGACGCATATAGCAGCATACCAGGGCCTGGAAAGATTTGAAGGCCGTTCTTCCTACAAAACATGGATCGTAAAGATCATGGTAAACAAATGTCTTTATAAGTTGAGTTATGGCAGCAGTAAATACGAGAGACCCAATTCTATTCCAGACGAAAATTCAGAGCCGATGTTCTCTTCAAAACAACAAAACACAGAAACGCAGGTATTGAACAAAGAACTCTCCCTCATACTGGAGAAGAGCCTGGAAAAGATACCCGTTCACTACCGTGCTGTTTTCATCTTACGGGAAGTGGAGGGGCTGAATGTGGCCGAAACAGCAGAAATGCTGGACCTGACCCCTGTCAACGTAAAAGTGCGCCTGAACCGAGCAAAGAATTTATTGCAGAAGGAACTGGAAAAGTATTATTCGAAGGCGCAGCTCTACGAGTTTAATCTCGTGCATTGCGATAGTGTTGTCGAAAACGTATTTAGGGCTATTCGGAAAACGGCAAGCTGATAATAGCTGTAAGCTGCAGTTGATCGCTCTGCCTTTTACATTTTACATTTTGCATTTTACTTCGACCTTTCACCTTCTACCTTCCACCTTCCACCTTCTACCTCCTCTCAATTCGTGCTCATCTCTATTTGGATGCCTAGCTCCTGCTTCAGCGGCAGGACGATCACAAACTTAGAGCCTTCATTCTCTTTTCCGCTCGCGGCGATGACACCCTTGTGTCTTTCGATGATCTTCTTGGTGATCGCAAGACCGATGCCCGTTCCATCATACTGCTCTCGCGAATGAAGACGCTGGAAGATGGTGAAGATCTTTTCAGCATATTGATTGTCGAAGCCAATGCCGTTATCTTTTATGGTAATCCTGCAAAACTCGCCATGCTCGTCGCGTTTCGCATCAATGGCGCATGTTCCCACGATTTCGCAAGTGATCTTGATACGGGGCTTTTCATCCTTCCTCGTAAACTTCAGGGCATTGCTGATAATGTTCTGAAAGACCTGGCGTATCTGGCCGGTGATGGCATCGATCTTCGGGAGGTCGTCCACCTCTATGGTGGCGTGCTTTTCAGTAATAGCCAGCTCCAAATCGCTCATCACTTCATCAACAAGCCTGTTGAGGCTTACATTCTCGAAAGAGGCATTGACCGAAAGCCTCGTGAAGGTGAGAAGGTCGTTGATCAGTTTAGTCATGCGGGCAGAAGCTGAGATGATCCTTTCAAGATAGTCGGCCGCACCGTCCACGTTGCCGAGATAACGGTCTTTGACAAGATTGCTGAAGATGTGGATCTTTCTCAGAGGCTCCTTAAGATCATGCGAGGCTACGGAGGCAAATTGCAGTAATTCGGTGTTACTGGCTTCCAGGTCCATATTTGCTTTTTGCAGTTCAATAGTACGCTCCTTCACCTTTTGCTCCAGTATCTCATTCAGCATCTTCTGGTCGTGTATATCCGTGCAGGTACCGAACCACTTTACAATATTGTTCTTTTCATCGCGCAAGGGAAGGGCGCGTGCAAGAAACCAGCGATACTCGCCATCATAACGACGGAGGCGATATTCGATTTCGTAAGTCTCCCCGCTTTGTATCGTCTGCTTCCAGGTTTTCCATGCCTTTTGCTGGTCTTCGGGATGAAGAACATTGTTCCAGTTGTTATCGCCATCGGAACGTTCCGGCGATAAGCCGGTGTAGTCGAACCACTGTTTGTTGTGATAGTCGGTATAGCCATCGGGCCTTGTTGCCCAAACCATTTGAGGAATAAAATTGGTGACGAACCTGAATTCGTCAAGCACCTTTTGCAGTTCTTCGTTCTTAATATTCAACTGTTGTGCAGCTATTTCAGATTCGGTGATATCGATCATAGCCCCAACCATCCGGTAAGGCGTTCCGTTGACGTCTTTTAACACCGTTCCTTTATTCAGGATGCTGGCGTATGAGCCGTCCGTCTTATGGAACCTGTACCTTGCTGACCAGTCCTTGCCGAAATTAATGGCATTCTGTATCTCAGTATTGACCCGCTCGCGATCCTCTTCATGGATCTGCTGTATCCAGAAATTACCGGCAGAAGATTGTTCACTTCTTTCAAAGCCAAAGCGGTTATAAAAGCTTTCGCTCCACCAGATTTGGTTATTCACCAGGTCCCAATCCCAGATAGCATCGCTGGCCGTATTGGCGATCAGGCGGAAGCGTTCTTCACTTTGAGAGAGTTCAAGTGTACGTTCGTTTACCTTTTCCTCCAGCTCTATGGTCAGGTTGCGATAATTCTCTTTGGCTTTGATGAGCTCATGATAATTATGCCTGAACTTTTCCTCCACCTTTTTCTTTTCATCAATATTCGTCAGCATAATCACAAGACCTTCGACCATCTGGTTGGCTGCCAATTCAAACCATTGCGTTCTGCCGGAAATACTCAACTGTATTTCGGTGCGAAGGGGCAAGCCGGTTTTGACAATGTTGATGGCTTTATTGAAGATGCCCTTCTTAACAAGGTCAGGAAACTCTTCTTTGAGTGACTTGCCGATGTATTTAGATTGTGATTTGTTCAACACCTTGTCGGCTTCGTAGTTGGCCGCGATCCAGGCAAAATCCACCGGCTCACCCCGTTCATTCCTTACGACCTTAAACGCCATGATGGCGCTGAGAGAGGAGTTCACTACCGCCTTGATGATATTATCCAGTTCTTTGACTCTTGAAATGTCGATGAAAGTAATCACCACCCCATCTGTGGCATTGTCCTGCCGGACATAGGGCAGGACACGCATGAGGGAAGCGCGACCTGAAGTAAGAGTTACTTCCTTCTCCACAACCGCACCCGTTTTCATTACATTGTTAATGTCATCAATAAGGGAGCTGTCTTTGATATTGGTTGAAATATGATCAATAGGCCTGCCGACATCGGTTTCGATGAGGTTAACCATCTTCACTGCGGTCGGGTTGAATTTGCGAATCCTCAGGTCATTGTCCACGAAGATCTGTGCGAGTTCGGTACTGCGGAAGTAGTTGTTCAGGTCATCGTTTAATTCAATTAGCTCCTTGATACGAAGCTGGTGTTCCGTATTAAGCGTATGTAGTTCTTCGTTGAGAGATTGCAGTTCTTCATTACTTGACTGCAGCTCCTCGTTGGCGGAAAGCAGCTCCTCGTTGCTTGATTGTAGTTCCTCATTGGCCGTCTCAAGACTCTCAACCGTCATTTGAAGGCTTGCCCTTGTGTCCTTCAGTTCTTCTTCGAGCTCAGAGATATAGGAAATAGCTTCTGAAGAGTTTTGCGGGGTAAACTCCGTAACTGTTTTCATGAAAGGCATCTCGTGCGTTTCGCCGAAAACAATCAACATATATCCATCGCGAGACGATGGCCTTACAAAAATGTTGACATTCTTTTCCTTGTCCTCCTTCTTAATACGAAGGTTATTGAGGGTGACCTTGGTATTTTCTTTGTTCGCTTTCCGGATAGCGGCATTCAGTGCGATGGAGAGGTCATGGCTGACCATCTTTAGTATCTGCATACTGGAAATGCGATCCGGCAATGATAAATACTTTTTGAAATCTCCTACCGCTTCTTTTATCTCGAGGTTCTTGTCGACGTACACAGCGGCGAAGCCATATTCTTCCGTCAGGATGCTCCTGAAATCTTCTGCCAGTTCTTTCAGAGTCCCGTTGTCACGCGAGGAGCTGCGTACTTCAGGAGTACGAACTAACTGAGTGGATGGAAAACGTTCGGGACTGTAGCGATTATCGTTAGATATCTTCCGGTAAAACTT
This sequence comes from Flavisolibacter sp., assembly GCA_036518315.1. Classification (GTDB taxonomy): domain Bacteria; phylum Bacteroidota; class Bacteroidia; order Chitinophagales; family Chitinophagaceae; genus Flavisolibacter. Next base: position 4,152 of record DATDNL010000726.1, read on the forward strand.
CCACTTACCATTGACCTCTTCGAATCCCTCTCGAACGGAAGCAGGAATTTCGCTTGGCCCTAGAAATAAAAAGCCGCCCGTTGATAAAGAGAATTGCAGCGTAGACAAGACCTTTCGCTGCAGGATGACGTTCATGTAAATGAGCATGTTCCGGCAGGAGACAAGGTCATTCTTGATAAAGGGCGGGTCTTTCAGGATGTTATGTCGTGCAAAGACGATCTGCTTTCGCAGTTCCGCGTTAACCACCACACTGGCTCCCTGTTTTGTGAAATATCGCTGTACAAACACGGGGTCCAGTTCAGCAATGTTTGCGTGGGGATATGTGCCTTTAGATGCAAATTCAATCGCGTCTAGATCGATATCAGTAGCGAAGATTTTGAAGTCTAAGTTCTTGTTTGATCGCTGTATTAAGTTATCCACGATCATGGCCATGCTATAGGCCTCTTCACCGGTGCTACAGGCTGTCACCCATATCTTCAATACATCGCCATCATCCTTCGACCTTATGATCTCCGGTAGCACCTCGTCCGCAAGGATATCAAATGCCGCTTTATCACGAAAGAACTTGGTCACTCCAATTAGAAATTCCTTTCCAAGTATTTTGCACTCTTCAGTGGAAGATTTCAGAAACTCCAGGTACTCCTGGAAATTTTTGTAGCCGAGGTGATTCATTCTTCTGCCAATGCGACGAAGAATGGTTGGTGTTTTATAATTGTAGAAATCGTAGCTGCAGTTCTTCTCAACCAGCTTCAGGACTTCCGGAAGGAGGCTCTCGTCGGGCCTTCCTTCTGCCGCTATACGAATAGGGCGTTCTTTGATGTAGTTAAAAATCTCCTCCGGCATCAACTCAGGCGACAGTATATAATCCACGTTGCCCGAAGCTATAGCGCTGTTAGGCATTCCGTCGAACTTGGCGCTGATAGGATCCTGTACAAGGACCATTCCTCCTGCATTCTGGATGGCCGCAATTCCCCGGGTTCCATCTGTTCCCGTTCCCGATAAGATAATGGCAATTGCCTTGGAACCCTGGTCTTCAGCGAGAGACTTCAGGAAAGTATCGATGGCGGTATTAGGGGCTTTTTCAAAATTCTTTTCACTCAGGCGAAGCCTGTGATCTTCGATGCCCAGCAATTTGTTATTGGGAATTACATAGACGTAATCTTTCTCGACCAATGCGTCGTGCCTGGCCTCAACCACCTTCATGTTGGTATGCTTGGCGACTAGTTCAACAAGGAGGCTCTTATAATCCGGAGACAGGTGCTGAATGATAACAAAAGAGAAATTGCCATTGGATGGCATGTTATCGAAAAACTCATGGATAGCTTCAAGGCCTCCGGCTGAGGCACCAATTGCAACAATATAGTGATCGTTGTCAGGTAACGAATTCGATTTAACTGCGCTCATCTCGTTCCGTTTGGCAAAAGGGTGTTTACTAAATTTGGAAATTACTTAAAATCAGTTATAGATCTTATTCAAGGTGTATTCCACGACAAAGTTTTTAAAGTTCTCCGCAACCTCAATTTCTTCCCTCGTCCATGGAATAGATGTCTGCCTTACTGTTTGCTGCCACTGATTGAAAGAATTTCTAGGATGATATTTTTTCCCGCCTGGTTCAAACTGCACTGCCTCGTTAGGGTTGCCTCCCCAGTTCACCTTTCGCAAGGCTTCGGGCCGAAAGGCGACAACATAATTGCCCCGCTCCGGCTGGATCGGCAAAACCAAAACACCACTCGCAACAGTCGAATACTTTTCCGAGGGTTCAAACACGGACGACAGGTTCGGATTGTGGTAAATACCATGGCTGCCGTTCGACTGTAACCACATTATCATTTCAGCCACATCGGCCTCATCAGGAGTTTGACCAAGCGAATACACCTGGTTATTGTTTACAAAACTGATACCATCAGCACTTAAAAGCTTCAATAGCTCAGCCTGCTTGCTTTCAAAACTGTCATGGAGACTTTCCTGTTTATAGATTTCCTCAAGCAGATCTGTATACAAATTCTGCATGGCCGACTTGTAGGAAAACTGGTCCTGCTTCTGGACCGAAGAAATCTTAGCCGAGATCACAGTTGAAAGCAGTTCAAAGATGGAACAGGTTTCATACGACAGGTATTTTGGCGTACGATGGTGGCAAGCTATTAGCCCCCATAACTGTCCATCAACCAGGATACGGGTTGACATTGATGCCGCCACACCCATATTTCTAAGGTACTCGAGGTGCACGCCAGCCACACTTCTAAGGTTACTGTAAGAAAGATCTGTGAAAACATTTGTAGAAGGGTTGATCACTGGGTATAATCGCACGGGCGTGTAATCCACATTTGGTATTAGTCGATAAGGAGTTTTCTGGTAGAGATCCCGCGCCTGCTTCGGAACATCAGAAGCAGGGAATTTGAGGCCGAAGTAGGTATCCATTCCCTCTTCTTTCACTTCCGCGATCACGTCTCCGTTCCATTCGGGATCAAAGCGATAGATCATGATCTTATCGAAGCCTGAAATACGTTTCAGCTCCTTTGCAGCGGTCGCACAGGCTTCTTCAGTGTTGCGAGAAGCTTCTACCGCCGTCATTGCATATTTCAAGTCCTGGTACACGGTTAAGAAAGAGTCTCTCTCTCCTTTTGGCCGTCGCTCCTTTTCTACTTCTATTATCAGCAATTGATCATTACATTGGATGGAAGCCAGGTACTCTCCGGATGGAAATAAGAATGTGAAGGGCAGCTTGCCACTGAAACTTCCACTAAAGCGTTCTTTGAATTCATCCTGCTGCGAGCGATCTATAAAATCGAGAAGGGTCTTTGATACCAGTTCCTTAAAATCAACTCCGAAGATCTCGCTTGCATTCTCACTCAACTGAATAATATTGAAGTCCTTTGGATCGACGATCAATAAAACACCATGAGGCTGTATCAAGTTCGTTTGGTTCAATGGTACTCTTCCGCAAAACTCTGCTTCGTAATTTATCTTTTGACTCATAGGGTTTTTTCCATCCATTGGGTTAAACAATTAAAGGTCTCATTCGCAGCACTAACAATGGCATCTACACCTTCTGCGTGCTCCTCGAGAACTGCCAAGAAGCTAGTCCACTTCTTCCCGGTTTCGTCTTTGTACCCGTTAAAGAAATGAAGATTCGAATTGCTAAAGGGAACGAGGGTGTTCTTCATTAGCATCCGGCTGATCATTCGTCCGCCTAATGTTGAACCTTCCAGCACATACATCGCACCTAAAGCTGCTAAAGAAGAATTAATTTTTGGTAGCTGCGTACAAAGAGCGAGTGGCTCAGTTGAATAACCAATTGCTTTTAAGTCATTAATAATGAAAGAGGAATTTCGTCTTTCATCAATATCTTCTAAAATGCCTGGCGTTATATAAAATCTGATTATACTTTCAAGCGGGTGAAAGTAACCATAGAACATTTTTAATATCGAAGCGTAATCATCGAAGGAATGGATAGTGGCTAAGGTGGGAGACAAAATGTTTTCTGTACGTACGTGCGAGACAGCAGTCTCCTGTTTCAGCAGCTGCGCTACTGACACTGACATGGTTAAAGGCATGCGGTAAAATTAGGGAGTTCGGCTAATTCAAAGGCAATTTTTCTATCCATGCGACCTCATCTCTCATCTCCTATCTTTGTTTGATGAGTACCATGCAAACCCTTGTCGAAAAAACGAATCAACATCTTCAAAAGATATTTGAAGGAGGAGGTAAGAAAGCTATTGAAAAACAAAGAGAGAAAAACAAACTCACGGCACGTGAACGTATTAGCTATCTAATTGATAAAGATTCTGATTTCATCGAGATAGGCGCCTTTGCAGGGTTTGAAATGTATGAAGAACAAGGTGGTTGCCCCGCCGCCGGTACTGTTGGCGGTGTTGGCTACGTTAGTGGAAAGCAATGTGTGATCGTTGCCAATGACCAGACGGTGAAGGCAGGCGCTTGGTTCCCGATCACGGGGAAGAAGAACCTTCGCCTGCAAGAGATAGCGCTGCAAAACAATCTTCCTATTATTTACCTTGTTGACAGCGCCGGTGTATTTCTTCCTATGCAGGACGAGATCTTCCCCGACAAGGAACATTTTGGAAGGGTATTCTATAACAATGCCCGAATGAGTGCAAATGGCATTGTACAAATTGCAGCCGTCATGGGTGCCTGCGTGGCCGGTGGTGCCTACCTCCCCATTATGAGTGATGAAACGCTCATTGTAGAAGGGGCAGGTTCGATCTTTTTAGCGGGCCCCTACCTGGTAAAAGCTGCCATAGGTGAGGAGATCGACATTGAAACGCTCGGTGGGGCGGTCACACATACCGAGATTTCCGGTATCGCCGACTATAAATTCAAAACGGAACAGGAATGCCTCGACCAGGTGAAGAAGATCATTGATAAAATTGGCGAAAAGGAAAAAGCAGGATTCGATCGTGCCAAACCAAAGAAACCAAAGAAGGATGCCGACGACTTGTACAACATCGTTCCTACAGACAGTACAAAGCCTTATGATATGGTCGATGTGATTGAGCGAATTGTCGACAACTCCGAGTTTGAACAGTTCAAGGAGGATTATGGAAAGACCATCATCTGCGGTTATGGTAGAATCGATGGCTGGGCTGTGGGCATTGTCGCCAACCAAAGAAAGATCGTGAAGAACAGGAAGGGGGAAATGCAGATGGGAGGCGTAATCTATAATGACAGCGCAGATAAAGCTGCCCGTTTCATCCTGAATTGCAATCAAAAGAAAATTCCCCTTGTATTCTTGCAGGATGTCACCGGCTTTATGGTCGGCAGTCGCAGTGAACACGCCGGCATTATTAAGGACGGCGCTAACATGGTGAATGCCGTAGCGAATTCTGTCGTTCCGAAGATCACAGTCATCATTGGTAATTCTTATGGTGCTGGTAATTACGCGATGTGTGGAAAGGCTTACGATCCACGATTCATTTATGCATGGCCGACGGCTAAAATTGCCGTCATGGGCGGTGACCAGGCAGCCAAAACCTTACTGCAAATACAGGTGGCTTCCATGAAAGCAAAGGGTGAAACGATTTCTCCCGAAGAAGAAGAGAGGTTGTTGAATGTGATCAGGGATCGCTATGAAAAGCAGACGACACCGTATTATGCCGCTGCGCGCTTGTGGGTCGATGCTATCATTGATCCTGCCAAAACAAGAAAATACATTTCAGAAGCAATAGCTGCCACCAACCACCAGCCTTCAATGGGTGATTTTAAAACCGGTGTATTCCAGGTCTAGAACCGATCTTATTCTCTTTATTTGCAACAATGAGCCAGGAAATAATTATGTATACAGACGGGTCTTCGAGGGGAAACCCCGGCCCCGGTGGATACGGAACGATATTAATGTATGGTGATAAACGAAAAGAGCTGTCCCAGGGCTATCGACTGACCACCAACAATCGAATGGAGCTAATGGCCGTCATTGCGGGACTGGAAGCATTGAAGAAGACAGGACTCAAGATCACGATCTACTCCGACAGCCAGTACATTGTCAAGGCACTGAATGAAGGGTGGCTCAACAAATGGCTCGCTACCAACTTTGCCAAGGGAAAGAAGAACAAAGACCTATGGGTGAGGTTTTACAACCTGTACAAGCAGCATCATATAAAGTTTGTCTGGGTGAAAGGTCACGCAGAAAACGCTTTCAATAACCGCTGTGATGTTTTAGCGACAGAAGCGGCCGACGGCGGCGACCTGTTAAAGGACGAGGGCTACGAAATGGATCCCAACCAACTGCTGATGTAATAAAAATCCCGCCTTGCGGGCGGGACTTCAATCTTGTATTTATTCTTTTACGCCAGTTGTTTCCTGTGCACCACGAATCGCTGCACCAGGAAGTATCCACCGAATAGAATAGTAGAGAACATGGCCGTATAGACAATCGAGGTCCTTAAGAACGGAAGCGCATCTTCATAACAAAGCATTAAGCCGCCAAATGTATGCGGACGGCTATATCCACCACCACCGATCCAAACAAACAGGTTGCTCAATAAGAAATAAAGAACAGGTGCCGAAACGGTAGCTATCGCGATCCTGCTCCAGTTAAGATTTCTGGCCCAGAATCCAACAAGGGTCATACCGGCGAGTAAAATGTAGTTCAACACCTGGCCATCGTAGAAGTTTACGCCTGAATAAAAACCACCGTAATTCATATAACCACTCCTGTAAAGCAACTCGATGAACACATCGGAAAGGAGCATAGAGAGCAAGGGAACAACAAAAGCAAGCCTCTTATCCCTGATTACTGCAGCCCCAAAAACCGCCATAGCGATCTGTGGCGCAAAGCCCGCAGCCCTGAAAACAGAACCAATAATGATCAGTAACCCAAATGCAACTAAAGCCGACTTGTTTTGTTTCATTGAACACAGTTTAGAGGCGACAAAAATAAAGGAAGTATCAGAATCGACTGATCTTTTTATTCACCTATGGAACCGTGGCTCTGAATAAGTTGACGGCACTAGAGGGCTTGACGACTACTTCGGTACCTGCCGTTACGAAGATACATTCACCCTTTTCCATTTGTATCGACTTTCCGTCAGCGTCAAGAGTTAAGAGCCCTTCCATGAGAAAGAACATCTCTCCTGTCGTTGACTTTATTCTCACCGCCTCTCCTTCAGGCAGTGAGTACTCTTGTAGTTCAAACTCCTCGGCAGGCGAGGTAAAGACCTTGTGATTCGATTGTGGTTTCAAGATGTTTGGTATTGTCGTTTCAAATAAAACATGTTTCAGAAGCTCAGGTACGTCGATATGTTTATCTGTCAAACCCGCCCTCAGAACGTTATCCGAATTCGCCATGATCTCTACGTTCTGTCCCTCTAAATAGGCATGCGGTAAACCCGCAGCCTGGAAGATACCCTCACCTTTTTTTAAATGCACCAGGTTAAATAGATAGATAGAAAAGATGCCCCTGTCATAACGCCCATTCCTGCAAAACTCCAAAGCTGCTCTTGCAGCCCAGAAGTCTTCATCATCCCGCGTAAGTGAACCTTCTTTGTAAAGCGGAACAATCCTATCTAACAAAGGAGAAAGAATTTTGTTCACCATGGCCTGGTCCATTAACATCACTTCCTCGTAAAGTCCTTTATAATCCCTGGCGACCAAAACATCCTTGAGAAATTCCAGCTCTTTTTTTGCAGCGAGAATGTTAACAAGTTTCTCTTTGCTTTTAAATCCGTGCAGCAGCCAAAAATCGCTCAACGCCACCATCAGTTCGGGTTTGTGGTTCTGATCCTTGTAGTTGCGGTGAGGAGCATGTACCGGTATATTCTCCTGGTTCTCGTGCTCAAAACTTATCTCTGCAGCTTGCTTCGACGGATGCACCTGTATCGATAGCATCTGCCTGACATCAAGCACTTTTAAAAGATAAGGCAAGGAACCAAACTTCTTGTTCACCCTTGTGCCCAACACCTCTTCTCCATTTTGAGCAATAAAATTGTTGA
>DATDNL010000727.1:0-4050 GCA_036518315.1 Flavisolibacter sp.
TTATCAAAAGAACGAGCGAGACCGCAGCAGGGGACCAAAGGATCCCTGTCTCGGTTTCCATTGTCTTATTTATAATGAGAACCTGGCTTGAGGACAAAACACTAAGAGAAGAACTTCCAGGATACGCTGAATACACTAAAAAGACGCGCTTCCGAATTATCCCGGGTGCGTGGTGATACGGGTTCCACATGACTCGGAGTAAGAGTTGAGGGGGAGTTCACAGGACTCTACCTTGAAGTTGCTGTTCTGTAACTCCTATAACTGTTCGGTAACTACTCGATAACTACTCTATAACTCCAATAGCTCCGCCTCGGTGTGTTGTGTCCATTACCAATGCGGATAATTCCGACGTGCTGGTAGTTTTCGAGGGATGGCCCCATTCCGGCAGGATAGCAGAAAAGATTATCTGCTTTTTAAAAGCAGCCAGGGAAGCACGGTTCCCAAGATAGTGCATGCCTATGGTAATGAACCGGATCGGATTATTCTATATCAAACAGGGGCAACTGGCCGGGGATTGTTCTTTTGGCAGCTACCTTTTCTCCAAAATTGGACATCGAAATCCCAAGCAGTCGTATTCGTACGTCTTCCGGCTCTGTGGACAACAGTAGCTCTTTTGCGGTGGAGAGAATTAAAGAAAAATCATCCGTTGGCTGAGGAAATGAACGGCTCCTGGTGATGATCTTGAAATCGTGGTATTTGATTTTAAGCGTGACAGTCCTGCCCTTCAGCCGGTTCTGTGTTAATCTTCTGTGTACAATTGGGGCGATTTTATCCAATTGTTCGTTCATCGCTTCAATCGTCGCCAGGTCTTCCTGAAAAGTGTCTTCTGCACCTATTGATTTCGATTCCTCATTCGTATCGACGGGGCGGTCGTCAACGCCTCTTACGATCTGGTAATAGAACTTTCCGACTTTACCAAAGTGTTGTGCTAATTCCTTTTCGGTCAGCTTCTTCAGATCAGCACCGGTAAAAATGTTCAGGCTCTTCATCTTTTCCGCCGTCACTTTGCCAACACCATAAAACTTTTCAATGGCCAGTTCCTCAACGAACTTTTCCACCCTGGAAGGGCCGATAAAGGTCAGCCCATCGGGTTTCTGCATGTCGGAGGCAATCTTGGCTACAAACTTGTTGACGGAAATGCCAGCGGAAGCGGTGAGTTGAAGTTCTTCTTTGATAGCCTTTTTAATGAGCTTTGCAATATCGATTGCCGATCCTATGCCCTGCTTGTCTTCAGTCACATCAAGATACGCTTCATCCAATGAAAGGGGTTCAATAATATCAGTATAGCGATGAAAGATCTCCCGCACCTTCCGGGACACAGTTTTATAAACATCAAATCTTGGCTTAACGAAGATGATCTGCGGGCATAACTGTAAGGCTTTCTTCGATGGCATTGCCGATCGGACACCAAACTTCCTGGCCTCATAGCTACAGGTCGCCACCACACCTCCCCTGCCCTCGGGCGAACCTCCCACGGCGATCGCTTTGCCTCTTAATTCGGGATTGTCTCTTTGCTCCACCGAAGCGTAAAAAGCATCCATATCAATATGGATAATCTTGCGAACCGGTGATTTGTTGGCAACATTCTCTTGCACGAGTCAAAATTGCTAAAAAAATGAGCTCGCGGCACCGGGTAAGATTATTTGTCAATTTCCGCCGACCTTTCCGCAAACTCTTTTGTCAAATACAAGGGCGATTCTATACTTGTTGACTCAAGGCATCGAATTGCTATCAATGCCAATTGAATGCAGTATGATTTCGAACAGATATTGATTTAGCACCCGTATCCCTAATGGCTGCTTATGGTTCAGGCACGCGATAATAGTGTGGGTAGTCTACCGCGGAGGACCTGGCGGTTCAGTTATTGGTAACAATTTGGTAACATTGAAAGCTTTCCTTTGCAACCGGAAATAAATCTTTCGGCACTCATGGCGAAATATGCCTACTCGAGCATAATGCTTTTAGGTCTGCTTTTTATGCAACCTGCATTCAGCCAGGATAAAACCAAGGCTGACAGCAGTTTCAAACCTTCGGGGAAACTTTGGGGGTATACTTTTGGTGATTTTTATTACAAAGGGCATGCTGACTCCCTTAATCGCGGCGGCGCCAATCAATACACAGGAATAGAAGAAGGAAGAAACGCTTTCCAGATCCGCCGGATCTATTTGGGCTACACTTACGAGATCAGTCAAAGTTTCACAGCGGAACTTCTACTTGCCGCAGAAGATAATATCACAACCTCTTCTGGTGTTACGACGGGCGACCTGCTGGGAGATAGTAAACTAAGTCTCTACATCAAACTTGCTAACCTGAGATGGAAAAACATTTGGAAAGGGACTGACCTTGTTTTGGGGCAAGTGGCCACACCTGCATTTCCCTTGTTAACAGAAACGATTTGGGGCTATCGATCTATTGAGAGAACAGTAGCTGATATCCGTCGCACTCCCTCTTTTGACTTGGGCGCTTCGCTGCAAGGAAGATTCGATAATAGAGGAAACTTTGGATACAACTTCATGATTGGCAATGGAAACGGTGCAAGACCGGAAAATGACAAGTATAAATGGTTTTATGGCGATGTGTTTGCGAAATTCCTGGATAAGCGACTGGTGTTTGATCTATATGCCGACTATGTAAGAATGAATCGGACAGGCAGGTGGCATCATTCGCATAATATAGTCAAGGGCTTTGCTGCCTACACCACTCCTTCATTCACAGTGGGTATAGAAGCGTTTACAAACCACGGGAACGAAGACAACGTGGGGATCAACTCAGCTAAGAGAGACACGGTGTCGGCCAATTCAATAGCTGTTTCAACCTATATAAGGGGAAATATCGTGAAAGAAAAGCTGGGCTTCTTCTTACGCATGGATAACTATAATCCCAATGTTGACTATCACAACAACCTTTATACTTCCTATAAAGGTCTGACAGCTAATTACGAACCAAACAATAAGGAGTTGTTTTTTACCGGCGGATTTGACATTACGCCGGTAAAAAATGTTCACTTTATGCCAAATGTGTGGTATAACAGGTATACCTCTAACATGGCAGGTCAATCCGGGAGAGCCTACAGGGATTACGATCTTGTATACCGGTTGACATTTTATTATGTATATCGATAATTAGAAAAATATTCAGACGTGGCAAATAGACGGTCATACCAGTTAAGTAATGCTAGCACGGTTTATGAAACTGGTAGTATTGAAATAGTTTATGATTATCTTATGTCACCAAGCACGACCATAGGATTTGCCGCTAACTTCGTTCATTTAATAAAACAGACAGAACTATGAATGTTTTCGCAAGACTATTAGCTCCTAAGAATAAGATTTTCTACGAGCTATTTGAAAAGAGTGCCGACAATGTGAAGCATATGGGCCAACTGCTCTCAAGCGTTATTGGAGAGCCCGACTTTGACAAAAGGCAAGGCCTGATCACGCAAATGGAAAACGTGGAGCATGACAACGACGAACTTACGCATTTGCTGTTTACAGAACTTGGCAGAAACTTCATCACGCCTTTCGACCGCGAAGACATTCACTATCTCGCTTCTGCCCTTGATGATATTGCCGATTATATTTTCGCAACGGCGAAGAAGATCAACTTTTACCGTGTGAATCCTAACGATATCGGCATGCAAAAGCTGTCCGAGATCATTCTGCAAAGCTGCACGGAGGTGCGGAAGGCTACCGGCGAGCTGCGCGATATGAAGAACATGCGCCTGATTACTGAGTCGCTGGTGAAGATCAACAGCCTGGAAAATGAGGCGGATGACATTTTTGACATGAGCATTGAAAGATTGTTTGCAACAGAACCGGATGCAAAAGAGGTGATCAAGAAGAGAGAAATCTACCAGGTGATGGAGACTGCCACCGACAAGTGTGAGGACGCCGCCAATGTTATCGAATCTATTATTGTAAAATACGCCTAGCCAATGTGACAATTGAAAATGAGGTGGATGTGCCAATGAAGCACACCGGCGCTCGCAATACCAAAACAATTACCTAAGAAAAGTGATGGCCCAAATTAGAATTCTTTCAAAGAGTTGTA
>DATDNL010000728.1:0-3216 GCA_036518315.1 Flavisolibacter sp.
ACCTTTTTTGCTGTGAGTTTAAGATCAACATCACCTACATTCTTTGTGTTCAGGTCAAGATCATCGAAAGAAAGTTGATCCTGTGATGAGACACTGCCCACCATTTTCAGATCCAGTTGCTTCAGGTTTTTAAAAGTGACATAGACCTTCATTTTGCCAGTATTCTTCAGGTTCTTGTTTTTCAGCTTGTCCATGTCAATTACTAATTTATTCCCGTCGACATGTACGTCAAAATATTGCTGCAGGTTTTCATCTGCTTCGATCTTTACACTTTCTTTACTGCCCTGTGAGAGTTTTAATTCATAGACACCGCTCGCCTGCAAAGCATCGAAGGAAGACACAGTAACGTCCCGCGTTACCTTCTTGCCGTTACCTTCAATGGTTTGATGTTTGTTGTCGTTCTTGTCGTTTTGCGCCTGTACCGCGCCGGCCAGGAAGAGACCAGCCAGGGAGACTAAGAGAGTTTTTTTCATACCAGTGGTTTAAATTTATAGTTATGACGAAATCTTTCGTAAGACGAAGTAAGGCCGATATTGTTACAGCAATATTTAAGAATTTACCAGCGGTAGGATTTTAGGCTGAAAGGCAGCCCTTTTTGTCGCTTGATTTGTGCAATTTGCAGCCATGGTCTTCGATCTCTCACAATTAACCACAGCCGAAAAACAGTATTACCTGCAGCACATAGTGGCACCCAGGCCTATCTGTTTTGCCTCTACCATCGACAAGGAAGGCAAGGTCAACCTAAGTCCCTTTAGTTTTTTCAATATGTTTTCTTCTAATCCACCGATCGTTATCTTCTCTCCTTCACGGAGGGTGAGGGATAATAGCACTAAACATTCCTTGCAGAACGTGACGGAAGTACCCGAGGTGGTGATCAATATTGTCAGTTACGATATGGTTCAGCAGGCTTCACTGGCCAGTTGCGAATATCCAAAAGGCGTGGATGAATTTGAGAAGTCGGGATTCACAAAGGTGCCAGCAACGGTGGTCAAGCCACCGATGGTTAAAGAAAGCAAGGCGAAGATGGAGTGCAAGGTCCTGGAGATAAAGCCTTTAGGTGAACAGGGTGGCGCTGGAAACCTGGTCATTTGCGAAGTATTAAGAATTCATATCGATGACAGCCTTCTCGTGGACAACAAGAATATCGATCAAACCAGGCTGGAACATGTGGCGAGACTCGGAGGCGACTGGTATTGCCATGTTTCGAAGGATAACCTGTTCAAAGTGCCAAAGCCGAATATAAAGCTGGGGATAGGTTTTGATGCCTTACCGGCAGGCATTCGTCACAGTAAATATTTGACTGGTAACCATTTAGGCCAACTAGCCAATGTTCACGAGATGCCAGTCGTGCAGCCCTCATTTGATGATGATCACCTGAAGAATATTGTTCAATACTTTTCTGTGAATCCAGAGGATATGGAGAAAGAACTCCATTTGTACGCTGCCCGTTTGCTCGACCAGGGAAAGGTGGACGAAGCCTGGCAGGTTTTGCTGGCTACTGACTGGTAGGTCTTTCCAAATAATACCAGAGTGAATGTACATAGTCAATTGCATTCCTCTCGACAGCCCCATAGGTATGTCTTTTCTTGCCAACTATATCCGGTCCGAACTTGATCACGAAACCCTTGTCATTAACGCTTCTTGTCGTGAAAAAGTCGCAGTGATTTACTGTCTTTTCTTGTGAAGCTGAGTCAATGTTATAAAAGGTATAATCAACCCTGGAACAAAGATTATAACTTGTCTCAAGCTTGGGCGAAAGGCCATATTCCTCGACATGCTTTTCACCACCTTCATCAAAATAGACCTCGAGCGTCCGGATCACAATCGCTGCTGTGCCATTTAATCGTATAAGAGAGAGGATGGAGGAATCATCAGCTTTCGCCAGCGTGGGTACAACGACCGATTCTATACCGAATTGTTCTTTTATGTGATAGGCGAGGTAGACCTGCAAGCTATCAGTCAACTCCCGGAAGAGGTCTTTTTTATTCTTGCGTACTTGCAGGGATGAAGCATCAAATGTTTTGACGATAAGAACTTTGGGCAAACTGTCCGTGCCGGAATGAATTGACCTCGCCTGGACAAAGTTAAACGCATGCAATAGTGCTGTAAGTAAAACAACCTTTGTCATAATCAATCGTATTGATTTTCAACATAGGCAGCAATAGATCGATATATCTAAAAGCAATCAACTGCTTTCATTGGAGAGGACCAGGTGATGTATGAGCTAAGGGGCGAGTGTTATTTTAAGGATAGAAGATAATTACCAAACGAATTTATGAACAAAAGCTTCGTTAAAGTCGTGCAGGGAATATTTTGATAGAATCCCGTTCCCAGTCAATTTTTGCAAAAACTGCAACTCCTCCAAAACTCTTCACACTTTTTTGCATAAGTCAGTTGTTACCTACGGTTACATTCTGCGTCCTATTGATAACAAATAACAAGAACAGATCTCCCGCGAAACTCAATTAGAAAAAGGGTTTTTGAGATGCGAACTTGCTAACGTTGTTCATTTAAAACTCAGTTATGGAAAAGACAGTTCAACAGGAAATATTGCTGATGACCAACAGCAGCCTGTCAAAAGCCAATCTTTGCGAAAAGAATAGTAGAGAAGCAAGTAAGCACTTCTCAAACGTAGAGCGTTTGGAACAAGCCTGCTGGGACGGAATGTTGGACGAATTTCTTCCCGGCCTGGTAGAACGCGTTGAAGGGAAAACGCTTTTCCTTTGGGAGATCCAGAATGGCAATAGCTTCTTGCATATCGACCTTTGCGATCGTCCTGATTACATCAACGGTAGCACTTCTGTAGATCCCTATATCTTCCTGAAGTACATGCATCTCAATTAATACCTGGCCGTCTATGACACTAGAAAAGTTATCCATTTCCGCCTCTCGCCAGCGATTACCAACGAAACCGCCCCCTGGATTTATGAGCACATCGTCCTCTTTCACCCTATCCTGCCAGGCAAGCTGCCGTCACCATTCCCCATTTTACTTACCTACCTCATTTGCCAAAGCATAAATACTTCCCTATCTCATTATCCTGCCTTACTGAAACATACTTCAGCGTCCTTAAAAAGAGGCAGGCCTAAGCTGCCGGAAAGCCATATTGTGAACAACTCCTAAAGTACAAGGCACAAAAACACCGCCTTTCGAGAACCCATCCTGGTTAAAAGACGCGGCCAGGATAAGAAATAGAAAAGCTTAGTCTTCGAAATA
>DATDNL010000729.1:0-6782 GCA_036518315.1 Flavisolibacter sp.
GATGTAGATAGCGATAGCTTAACTTTTTTCCAGTCGATTCCTGTCGTTTGAACCATCTTAGCCTTATAGATCATCTTCAACGGGCTTTTGATGTCATCGACCCTGATATCATAGTACGGAGTCCACCATGCGTTTGGTGTGATGTAGGAAACAACAAAATCGTATTTACCAGGGGCGGCCACCGAAAGCTGGAGTTTTAGCTGGCCTGTCGTCTTCGTGTTCTTCCGTTCTTCTTCCCTGATTTGAGCTTTTAGTTTATTGATCTGTTCTCCCAATTTCTTTTGCTTATCTCTCTGCAGTGCCAGCTCGTTTTGAAGTTCTGTAACCTTTGTTTTATAATACTCCATCAGCTTCATAAGTTCCGCAACACTTAACCCTGTTTGCTGACCTTTTATGTCGCGATTGGTTCTTAGTACTTCCAACAACTCGGTTGTCGTTTGCGTCTGCACATTCACCTTGTCAAGCTCCTTTTGAACCAGGTCTACCGAATCCTGTAAGAACTTGATTCGTGTACTCACTTCTGGCTGCACCAGGAAATTGGTGGAAAACTCCACTCCCATGATCGTGACGGCGGAAGGGCAATTGACCTGGATACTATTTATGTCGATAGTATTGCTAACCCCCTCAATAATCAACTCTTGATTTCCCTGGGCCAACTGCACGGAGCTATTATGGATAAGTTCAGCACCCGTTCGGTAGATCGTTGCGGTTTTAAGGTACGACTGTACCGTTAAAGGGCCTTCAGTGGCCTTAAGTTGGCAAACAAATAGGGTCGACATTAGAATCGGCAGAATTTTAAAGCGCATATCATTAGTTTCCTCTCTTGATGCAGCAACCGCAGCAATTACACAAATGCCGGAAATGGTGAAATGGTATGATAATGGTATAAATCAGGAAAAAGTCTATGGATATTATCATACAATCACTTGGATTTAAAGCAGGTAATGGACTTGAGAGCTATGTCCGGGAAAAGTTGAACAAATTAACTCCGGGCGATCATATT
Organism: Flavisolibacter sp.; assembly: GCA_036518315.1. GTDB lineage: Bacteria > Bacteroidota > Bacteroidia > Chitinophagales > Chitinophagaceae > Flavisolibacter. The sequence goes on from DATDNL010000729.1 coordinate 1,004, forward strand.
GTCAGAGCCAACGTAACCTTATACTTCGGTGCGGATAAGGAAACTCCCGACACGTTTTGTGAGATCAGGCTCGAGGTGCCGGGGAACGACCTTTTTGTGAAGGAAAGCGCCGTAGATGATTTCGAGCAGGCGGTGGATACGACGGTCAATAAACTACAGGGTATTCTGAGAAAACAAAAGGAAAAACAGGTGGACCAGTGGCACGCACGGGGTAACTCTTAAAAGATGAGCCGCCTTACCGGCGGCTTTTTCTATTTTTAATTGGAGATCAAATGGCTTTACTGAAGAGATTCTTATTATCCTTTGCGCTTCTTTGCAAGTAAAGATCGAAGGCGCTGCAAATGTTTCTCAGGAAATTGTGTCCTTGAGGGGTTACATTGAGTCCGTATTTATCCCACACGATCAACTCATCTTTTTCAAGTTCGGCTAATATAGGAAAGGTATATTGTTCCAATAAAGGCAAATGAGCTTCCTCGAAACTTACCTCGCCCTTACAGATGATGTCAAGAATATACCTGCGGAATACTTCGTCCTCTTCGCTTAAGAAATATCCCTTTTTTATGGGAAGTTTGTTCTCAGCTACTGACGCATAGTAATCATGAAGTGTCTTATCATTTTGAGCAAATGCACTACCGGTGTCGCTGATGCTTGACACGCCTAAACCCAGGAGGAATTTGGTGGATGTGGTGGTATAACCCATGAAATTGCGATGCAACCTGCCCTCCTTCCATGCCTTGTATAATTCGTCGTTGGTCAGTGCAAAGTGATCCATGCCGATATCAACATACCCGTTCTTTACCAGTAACTCCTTCCCCTTTAGGTAAAGACTGATCTTATCTTCTGCAGACGGCAAATGCGACTCGTCAAATAAGCGCTGTGCCTTACTCGTCCACGGAACGTGAGCGTAGCTATAAAAAGCAATACGGTCAGGTCTCAACTCGATAGTTTGATTAATGGTTCGTTCAATGCTCTCCGGTGTTTGCAAGGGCAACCCGTAAATCAAGTCAAAATTCACGGACGTAAATCCAACAGAACGAGCTGTTTCGGTTGCCCTTTTCACATTCTCAAAAGGTTGTATCCTGTTTATGATGCGCTGCACCTCCGGATCATTATCCTGGACGCCATAACTAATACGGCGAAAACCAAGATTATACAGCATTTTCAAATGCTCCTTGGTTGTATTGTTCGGATGTCCCTCAATGCTGAACTCATGACGTGGGTGGATAATGCTGCTTTTTAGAATAAAGTTCAACAGCCGCTGCAGGTTTCTTGGTGAAAAGAATGTCGGCGTTCCGCCACCCAGGTGAAGCTCGCGAATCACAGGCATTTGCTTCATTAGCCTGCGATAGATTACCCATTCCTTTTCAATGGCAAGCAGGTATTCATCTTCGACCTTATGGTTGGTTGTGATCTTTTTGTTGCAACCACAGTAAGTGCAAAGAGACTCACAGAAAGGCAGGTGGATATAAAGGCTGATACCGTTCGTATGGTTCTGTTCCTCAAACTTTGCTTTAAAAGCTTGTCTCCATTCTTCTATACCAATCTGCTCCTTCCAGAAAGGCACGGTGGGATAGCTCGTGTATCTCGGCACGGGCTGGTTGTACTTTCTCACCAGTATAGAATTCACCTTTTCCGCTTCCATGTAACGAAATTATAATTGTGGGTAAAGGCAAAAGATGATACGTGTTATGCCGAAACACGAGATTTATCAGCCCTAATAATTACATGCTTATGACAATATTCAACTTTGGGTCAGCCCACTGACCGCTGGCTGTCAGCCAATTGGCGTTAGTAGAGCAAGTTCTTTAATTTGTCAACGTTGTTGACTATTATCTTGCCGCTCTTGATATCAATATGTTTTTCTGCCTTGAAATCGCTCAGTGTACGGATAAGCGACTCTGTTGCGGTGCCAACATATTGTGCTATGTCCTCACGCGAAATCTCTATGGGGCTTGTTTGTTCTTTCAGGTTAAACTTCTCGACAATATCAACCAGTGCCTTTGCAACCCGTTTACGAAGTGAACTGTAGGCAAGGTTCAGCAATCGTTCCTCCTTTTCTCTCACATTCTGTGTGATAATGTGAATGAATTTGGAGGCAATACTGATATCGCTGTAAACCATCTGGAGGAAGTCGTCTTTGGGAATCATCATTACTTCTGCATCCTCGAGTATAGTAGCGCTGTCGTCGTAATTCGAATCCTCAATTAATGCAGTGTAGCCGATGAAATCTCCATCACTGTATAAGTTCGTAATATACTCTTTCCCGTCTTCGTGCGACTTATAAGCCTTTACCTTGCCCTTCATCAGGTAATAAAGAAAACGAGGACGCTTCCCTTCCTGGTAGAGCATCTGCTTCTTGTCGTAGTTTTCAACTGCATATTGTTCTGACAATTTTTCGATTAAGCCCGTGCTCTTAACATCCTTCAGAAATTGGGTCAGACCTTGAGGAGAGGCGGCATAATTCTGCTCGAGAATCTGTGTTTTCCGTAAGCGTACTTCAACAGCATTTAGCAGTTCAATATCTTCAAAAGGCTTCGTGATATAATCATCTGCTCCCATTTCCATGCCCTTCCTGAAATCGCTGCGCTCAGTCTTTGCAGTCAGGAAGATAAATGGGATATTTTGAGTGTCAGGATTCTTTCTGAGCAGGTGCAACACACCATAACCATCCAATTCGGGCATCATAATATCACATACGATGACAGAAGGTTTTTCCTTCAGGGCGACTTCCACACCCTGTTTCCCGTTTTCAGCAGTAAAAGTCCTGTACCCTGCCAGTTCCAAAATTTCGGCTGTATTCTCCCTAATATCTGTGTTATCGTCGATTACTAAGATCGTTTTTTCCATTTAAGAGTAGTTTACTGGAATTGTAAATGTAATAATTGTCCCATTCCCAAGTTCACTTTTCAAATTTACTTCACCACCTAATAGGTCCATATACCGTTTTACAATATGCAGCCCAAGGCCAGTGCCTTGTATATTTAGAGCATTTTTACCTCGGAAGAACGAAGAGAACAAATGCGCCTGGTCTTCTTTGGATATGCCAATGCCCTCATCCCTAACCGATATCACTGCTTCGTCCTCCTTAACCACGCTGCAGACATGAATAGTTTTGGACTCGTCAGAAAACTTTATGGCATTGGATATCAGGTTGATCAGGATATTCTTAATCAACTTCTTATCACTTTCAATCGCCTCAGGACCCGAATGTTCATACTCAATATTCTGGTATTTCTTGGCCAAACCTTTCATTTCCTCAATGGTATCGCTCACCAGCTCAAATAGGTTCAATTCACTAAACTCCGCACCCACTTTTCCTTCGTCCAACTTTCCCAGTGACAGGAAATCATCCAGCAGGTCATTCAGGTGTTTAACCGAACCCTTGATCTTTTCGATATGCCTCTGCCTCTTTTCCTGGTCTTCGGTGGTCGTGTACCGGGAAAGAAGGGAGGCTGACGACAGCACCGTACTTAGAGGTGTTCTGAATTCATGGGAGGCCATTGAAACAAAACGGCTTTTGATCTCGCTAAGTTGCCTTTCCTTATCGAGAGCTTCACTGAGCTCCTCCTGCGATTGCTCGAGCCTCTGGAGTGCTTCTTTCAGGATCACAGTACGCTCTTCTACTTTTGCTTCCAGTTCCGAATTCAGGCGTCGCATCTCATCGGAAACACGTTCCAGCTGTTTTTGCTGTTTCATCATGTTTTGTTCGATCTCCTTGCGGCGTGTAATGTCCACGATAAACGCTATAACATACCGGGTGTTATTCTGCAAATAGGTACTCAAGCTAACCTCGACGGGGAAGTTGGAACCATTCCTTTTCCGACCAAACAGTTCACGACCATGGCCCATAGTACGGTTCTGTGGCTCCTTGTAAAAGGCGTCCCTTAATTGAACATGGCTACGTTTATATGGTTCGGGAATCAGCATTTCTATCTTTTGGCCTCCCATCTCTTCCGCCGTATAGCCAAAAATCCGGCAGGCGGATGGGTTTACAAGCACAATATTCCCCTGGTCATCTGTAATGACAAAGCCTTCAGTTGCGTTCTCAAAAAGTGAGTTGATATGTGATTTATCATACTGGAGACGAAGGATCAACCTTTTGATGTAAAGTACGATGAGTGTCGTGAAGAATATCAGTACAAGTACATAAATGTACCGCATTTCAATTTCTGCAGAAAAACGTACCCGCGTAAGCACCGAGTGCAGAATAACGCATACGGCGCTGAGCAGTCCTGCAATGATCGTCGAGCTTCTCCCTTGCACAAAAATTGAAAGAAAGATCACCACGAGCAACCCACTCAGGATAATTGTATACCCAGGTAAAAAAAAGCTCGACAGAATGGTGATCAAGAACACACCGAGTGCTATCAGCGATGCCTGGTTACGGGAAAGTTGTGGCAATGAAAACGGCACTAGTAAATTTTTGTAAACTTAACGTTTAGAGTTGTAATAATTCTCGTTCCATCTCGATTGCTTTCGGATAAAGTATATCATCTTCGAGATGTGTATGCTGCACCATATCCAGGTGAAATTCATTGAGCTTCTGGTATATAGCCGATTGATCCGCACAGCCGCTTGACGGGCAGGTATAGTTGTTGGATAAAGACTGAATCTCCTTTAAGATTGACATCGCCACCTCATGCTCTTTCTCAATATTACTCAATGGCTTTCGTAAAGTCCGGACAAACAGGTTGCCGTACGTCTCTTTCCTGAGAAAAGTATTCTCTATTTGCCGTATGTACGGAAAAATGATCTCCTCTTCGTGCCTGCTATGGGTCATCAGCAGTACCGACAATTCACGGAAAAGAAAAAGTATTCGATTTATCTCGGGCTGTTTCTTCTTATGAGTGTCAATGTAAGAAATCAGTGAGCTCTCGATCGAAGAAAGTGCCATATGCATGTAGGCATGATGCACATTCTTGATATAGTCTATCAGAAAACTAATCTTCCATTCGGAAAAGTGAAGGAAATTAGAGATGGTAATTGTCTTCGTTGCCTGCGACAGTTCGTCGAGTATGGAATTGTAATCCAGGTTCCTGGAAGTACACGTTTCCAATAGCGACTCACGATTCGCGTCGCAACAATTAATGCCATATTTTTTGAAAACATCGGCCGTGCGATAGTCCGCCCGAACAATATCGGCTACTGTCTTATTGAAATCCTGCAATAACATTTATGGGTGTTAATTAACCGCCGAAACCCCGACGACCTTTTTAACCAGGTCAGCGCTCGTGGCAGTGGAAATGCTCCTGATAAATTCTGCCTTATCTTCCTCAAGAAGATCTCCTATGGATGTTTCGGAGAGAATAGATTTGAGGTTTCGTTTTATCCCGTCAATTTGCCCGTGTAAAGGACACGGATTGTCTGAATTACATTCTTTGGCTCTCAGAACACAACTGTCAAATATTTCGACACCATCCGTAATGACGATCAAATCCATCAGGCGCATCTCCAACGTGTTCTCGTTGAGCATGAAACCACCAGAAGGTCCTTTTGTAGAAATTAAAAATTTCTCCTTGGCAAGTTTTTTCATGATCTTGCCCATAAAGTGTCGTGGCACCGACAGTTTTGAGGCAATTTCTTCCACCTGGACATAACGTTTTTCGTCTCTCATGATGGCGACATAAAGAATGCTTCTAATGGCGTACCCGAATGATTTGGAGAAGATCATAATATCCTTTTTACTCTAAACAAATATATCTTTACTGTGAAGGGGGCAACATGATTTATATCAGTCTGTCTTTTGACAGTGGTCAGCAAAGCATGATTTTTGATTGTC
>DATDNL010000730.1:0-2020 GCA_036518315.1 Flavisolibacter sp.
TCAGGTGATTTCTCTTCGAGCTGATATAATGAAGGAGGCGTCAGATCTGTGAACTCCCTGAATTCTTTAGCCATATGTTGGTAATCGTGATAGTTGCATTCAATTGCAACAAATAACCAGTCAGATTTGGGACGGCTATTCTTCATCCGGTAAGCCCTATCAAAGCGAATAACCCGCTCAAATTTTTTGGCGCTTATGCCAATGCGGTCTTCAAATTTCCTGATAAACTGCCGTATACTTAAGCAGGATTGGTTGGCAAGCCATTCAATAGACGCGTCGTTTTTAGTATTCAAAATATATTCCGCCACCTTGTCAATGGGATGAGGATTGACTACCTGTTCTTTTAATTGTCGGTGAAGAAAGAGTTCTACCAGCTTTATCATTTCAGAAAGTTCATCTAGTTCGGCCAGGCTGTCGCATATGGAACGCACCTCCTTGCCCCATAACTCTTCCGCATTCAGAAATCGATTGGTCAGTTGACCGACAGAGCCCTGTATCAAATTGTATAGTGTGGAAGGTTGAAGTACCACTTTAATGGCTAAAAAGTCATTGCCACCATAACGGTAAACGGGAACGGTATGAATGCCATTGATCACACACTGCGGATAGGCATGTACCTCTGTCGAATTTTGATAGGAGAACTTTTGAATGTCCCTGGTATAAAAAGTAATACAATGCTCAGGCCTGGGAGAGTGAAATTTGGCCGGTGGGGTTATGTCTTTATCGAACAGGAACCGGAATACCTGGTACTTCCGCACAAATGGTCGCAATTGTTCACATGGTGATATGTCTTTAAGAAGCACTGGTACCATTCTGAAACATTGTTTAAGTGCCTTGCGGTTGTACTACTTGCCCCCACTGTCTTTATAGACCATTCCATACTTCTTCTCGGTTGCAGCATATTCTTCCGGCGTTCTTTCTTTGGCTTCCATCCCGGCCAGTGTGCCGTTCTCAATAAAATATTCTTCGAAGCCCGCAGGTGAATACTGGAAAACCATTTGCAGAACTTCACTACCGGTATTGTCCAACCCGTGCCAGGTGTCCCTGGGAACAAATACTACATCGCCTTTTTTTACTTCGATCCGTTCTTCGTCAAGGGTTAATGTGCCTTGTCCTCCATGAATAAAAATGAGCTCATCATTGTCCAGGTGTTTATGGACACGCATTTTTCTGCCGGCAGCCTGTTCCTCCACGCAAAATGAAATGCCTTCTACTCCATGTTTTGCTTTGGAGATCTTTACGGTAATTGGAACCTTTCGCCTTCCCGTCAAAATGTGTGTTCCTTCGTCTTCCCGGACAACGATTCCTTTGCGTTTAGCTGAAATGGATTTAGCAAGACTGATTTTTGGTATTCCTGCAAAGACTGCAGTGCAGAAGCCCAATACCCCGGTTTGAAGAAATCTCCGGCGTCCTTGTTGATTCATGATTTCGGTTTCAATTACCTGTAAGGTAGCCGAATAATCGCGCTTGTGCTACATAAATGTTGACCACGGTTTTTCACTCCACGGTCACAGACTTCGCCAAATTTCTTGGCTTGTCCACATCGTAGCCTTTAGCCACACCGATATAATAAGCGAGCAATTGAAGGGGGACGACGCTAATCATGGGTTCAATGATTTCGTCCGCTTCGGGAACAATGATGACATCATCTGCCAGGGTTGGAGAGACCGTATCGCCCTCGTTGATCACAGCTATGATCTTTCCCTTTCTTGCCTTGATCTCCTGCATATTGCTCACCACCTTCTCATGGTAAGAATCTTTAGTTGCCACGAAGATGACCGGCAGGGTGTCTTCAACAAGAGCGATAGGACCATGTTTCATTTCGGCGGCGGGATAACCTTCAGCATGTATGTAAGAAATCTCTTTCAGTTTCAACGCGCCTTCGAGTGCAACGGGGAAGTTGTAGCCGCGACCTAAATAGAGACAGTCTTTGGCATCCTTGTATTTCAATGCGATCTCTTTGACTTTTTCGCTCGACTCAAGCACTTCCGCAACCTTAGCCGGAACTTCATCCAGTTCC
>DATDNL010000731.1:0-3288 GCA_036518315.1 Flavisolibacter sp.
TCACAACGAACGATATTTTCGCGTGGGCACTCCTGGAATTTTTGCCTTCCCTGTTCATAAAGAGGGAAACAAAGGCACCACCGTTCTCATTTGTCCCGGCGGTGGTTACGATCACATCACTTACCTCTATAACGGTTTCAACTTTGCTTCCTGGTTCAATGCGCACGGAGTTAATGCCTTCGTACTGGTATATCGTGTGCCCAACCAGGCTGACTTAAAGCGGAGAGAAGAAGCCCCTTTAAGCGATGCACAAAGAGCCATGCGTATTCTCAGGGCCAATGCGTCAACCTGGAATCTCGATGTAAATAAGATTGGCGTCATGGGAATAAGTGCCGGCGGTCACGTGGCTACTTCCCTCGGCACGCGCGGCGAAGATGTATCATCAATAAAAGATTCATTTGACCGCTTCACCTACCGTCCCGACTTCATGATTTTACTTTCACCTGTGGTAACAATGGGTAAGTATGCACACGGAGGGAGTAAGAAGAACCTCTTGGGTCCCGATACCAGCCGGGCATTCATTGAAAAGTATTCAAACGAATTACACGTTACACCAAACACGCCCCCGGCATTCATGGTGCACGCACAAAACGACAGCACCGTCAATGTCAGGAATAGCTTGTTGTTTTATGATGCATTAATTGACAAGGGTGTGCAGGCCAGCATCCACATCTTTCCGCAGGGTGGTCATGGCATCGGTCTGTTTGATAATCCCGGATCAACCGCTTTATGGTTAGACCTGCTCGACAAATGGTTAAATGAAAAAGGTTTTGTTTCTCCATCAAACAAAAAATAATGAAACACCTGTTCGTACTTCTATTCTTTTTCTCCTCGATAGTTCTGTATGCGCAAAAGAAAATTGTCGTCGCACAAGACGGAAGCGGCAACTTTAAGACAGTACAAAATGCACTTAATTCTATTCCCGCTAACAATAAAAAGCCGGTAACGATCTATGTAAAAAATGGTGTCTACAAAGAGAAGCTCTTTCTTGACTCATCAAGACCCTTCATTACCCTTGTCGGACAGGACAAGTTCAACACCATTCTGACCTTTGATGATCACACCGGGAAGGTTTCACCAAAGGGAGATACCATCAACACGAGGACCTCCTCAAGTTTTCTCATCAAGGCAAACAACTTTACCGCACGTGACATCACTTTTCAAAACAATGCAGGTTTCACTGCGGGACAGGCTGTTGCGGTAGAAGCCGATGGCGACAGGGATGCATTCTTCAATTGCCGCTTTCTCGGCTTCCAGGATGTATTGTTCACCAACAATGATAACAGCCATCAATACTATAAGAACTGCTACATCGAAGGCACCACTGATTTCATCTTTGGTTCATCAACGGTTTGGTTTGAGCAATGTCATATCCACAGCAAGAAGAACTCGCACGTGACCGCCGCCGCCACGCCTAAAGAACATGAATTCGGATACATTTTCAATGATTGTGTATTAACAGGCGACTCGACCCTGCATTCCGTTTCTTTAGGACGACCCTGGCGACCTTACGCAGCCGTTGTTTACATTCATTGTTACATCGGTCAACAGATTATGCCACAAGGTTGGGCCAACTGGAACAAAACGGATAATTATAAAACAACTCGCTACGCAGAATACAAAAATTATGGTCCTGGTGCTGCAATCAGCCAACGCGTAGATTGGAGTAAGCAACTTAGTGACCAGGAAGTAAAGACCTATACATTGAAGAATATCTTTGGAAACTGGGATCCCGAAAAAGAATCGAAATGAAAAATCTAATTGCAATCATAGCTTTCACCTTTTCTCTGAATGCATTTTCTCAAACAGCCTATGTATCCAAAGCTTGGGTGGCAGACAACGGTGACGGCACCTATAAAAATCCTATCATCTATGCCGACTATTCCGATCCAGATGCCATAAGAGTTGGCGATAATTTTTACCTGGTCTCTTCTTCATTTGAGGATGTCCCCGGCCTCCCGATCCTTCAATCGAAAGATCTTGTCAACTGGACGATCATTGGGCACGCCCTAAAACGTCAACCTCCTTTCGAACACTTCTCTGTTCCCCGGCATGGTGAGGGTGTCTGGGCGCCCTCCATTCGTTTTCACAACGGCGAGTTCTACATCTATTATCCCGATCCCGATTTCGGTATCTATCTCACCAGGGCAAAGAACATCACAGGGCCTTGGAGCGATCCCGTGTTGGTGCAAGGCGGTAAAGGGCTGATTGATCCTTGCCCTCTATGGGATGACGACGGGCAGGTCTACCTGGTTCATGCCTTTGCAGGCAGCCGTGCGGGAATCAAAAGTATCATCACTGTAAAAAAATTAAACAAAGAAGGAACAAAAGCTATTGATGACGGAGTCCTTGTTTATGATGGTCATGAACTTGATCCCACCATCGAAGGCCCCAAGGTTTATAAACGCAATGGTTACTATTACATCTTCGCACCCGCTGGTGGAGTGCCAACCGGTTGGCAACTTGTGCTCCGCTCAACAAATATTTACGGCCCTTACGAAAGAAAGGTAGTAATGGACCAGGGCCATTCCACAACCAACGGACCTCACCAGGGAGCATGGCTTACCACACAAACAGGAGAAGATTGGTTCCTGCATTTCCAGGACAGGGACGCCTATGGAAGAGTGGTACATCTTGAACCCATGAAATGGATCAACAACTGGCCTGTCATTGGAGAGGACAAGGATGGTGACGGTAAAGGTCAACCCGTCTTGAGCTACAAGAAGCCAAACGTAGGTAGAAGCTATCCAATTCAAACACCGCAGGAAAGCGATGAATTCAATGAGAATACCCTGGGGCTGCAATGGCAATGGATGGCTAATCCGCAATCAACCTGGTATTTTTTGAATCCATCAAAGGGTTATCTGCGTTTGTTCTCTTACAAGCTTCCCGACAGTGCCCGAAATCTTTGGGAAGCACCAAGTGCCTTATTACAAAAGTTTCCGGCCGATGAATTCACGGTGACAACCAAAATCAATTTTGTTCCCAATCCTAAACTCGAAAATGAAAAAGCTGGCCTCGCCATCCTGGGCTTAAGCTATGCGAACCTCTCGTTGAAAAGTAAAAAAGATGGAATCCATTTAGTCTATTCCACCTGCAAGGATGCCGATAAAGGAAATTCAGAAAAAGAAGTTGATGTCGCAAAGTTGGATAACGGTGAATTATACTTGAGGGTCGAGGTAACGGCAGGTGGCAAGTGCAACTTCTACTACAGCAAAGATGGAACTTCATTCACTAAACCAGGAGAGGAGTTTACAGCAGTAGTCGGAAGATGGATCGGCGCTAAAG
>DATDNL010000732.1:0-9408 GCA_036518315.1 Flavisolibacter sp.
CCCAGTTTAGGGTGATTTACATAGATGATGCTATCAAAAATGAGACGGTTTCTTTGCGAAAGCAACACGGTTTAAAAATACCGGATTGCATTATTGCTGCAACCGCAATCAGTCTCAATATTCCGCTAATCACTGCAGACAAACAATTCAAAAAGATCAACAATTTACTACTGGAATTGTATGAGGAATCATTATGACAAAGGTTAGAAGCTATTTATCACTTATCAAGTTTGCTCACACCATCTTCGCCATGCCTTTTGCGTTGATTGGATTCTTCCTGGGTGTGAATACCTTAGGGTTTATGAGCGGGCAGTGGAATTTGCATGAATATATGCGAGCTTCCCAGCAAACGTTTGGAGGAACTGTTGATCCAACACCTTTAACGGGTTCTACGCTACTCCTAAAATTTGTTAGCGTCATCCTGTGCATGGTCTTTGCCCGAAGTGCAGCAATGGCCTTCAACCGTTATTTGGATAGAAGGTGGGATGCACTGAATCCTCGGACTGCAATCAGGGAGATTCCAAAAGGAATCATCACTCCAAAGAATGCGTTTTTATTCACAATAATCAATTGCGTTTTATTCATCACAACCACCTGGTTTATCAATCGCATTTGCTTCTTTCTTTCACCAGTTGCCCTGGCTGTAGTACTTGGATATAGTTATACTAAGCGCTTTACACCACTTTGCCACCTGATTCTTGGCCTTGGACTTTCACTGGCACCCATCGGTGCCTACCTCGCCGTAACGGGCGCGTTTCATTGGCTACCCATATTGTTCTCTTTTGCAGTACTGTTTTGGGTGAGTGGTTTTGATATCATCTATGCCCTTCAGGATGTAGAGTTCGACCAGTCCCAGGGACTGTATTCCATTCCTGCCTGGATGGGAAAGGAAAAAGCCTTGCGCGTTTCCGAGATCTTGCACCTTTTCAGTGCAGGCTGTGTGGTAGCTGCCGGTAAGTTTGGTCACTTCGGTGTTCTGTACTGGATTGGCGTACTGGTCTTCATTGGATGTCTTGTCTATCAGCATTCTATCGTGAAGCCAAACGACTTGCGCCGGGTCAACCTCGCTTTCATGACCATGAACGGCATCGCAAGCGTCGTCTTTGCGATCTTTGTTATTGCCGATCTTTTCTTCCCCCTGTCCCCCTAAAAGGGGAGACTTAGGTCGAAGAGACTCTTTTTCTTTCGAGAGATCTCGATAGCATTCAGTTACGGTTAAGACTACATTTGAATAATTTGTTCTTTTGCAAAGAATGAATGACGAGAACAATAAAGAAAGCTCCGGTCTAAGTTCCTCCTCCAGGGGGACAGGGGGAAGAATACTCTCTATAGATTACGGCGGCAAGCGCACAGGACTGGCGGTGACCGATCCACTTAAGATCATAGCTACTGGACTAACCACCGTTGAAACGCCGAAGCTCATGGCATTTCTAAAGGACTATTTTTCAAAGGAACCAGTGGAATTGGTCATCATCGGTATGCCCGTTAACTGGGATGACTCAGCCACCCATGCGACACCCTTAGTACAAAAATTTATTAAAGAGTTCCAAAAGAACTTTCTCTCCGTCCCCATCAAAGAAGTAGATGAGCGCTTCACCTCCAAACTGGCTTCACAGGCTATGGTGCAAATGGGAATGAAAAAGAAGCAACGCCAGGACAAGGCCATGATCGATCAAATTGCCGCCACCATTATGTTGCAGGAGTATTTACAACATAATTTTTAGGCCCTTTCAGCTACCTTTGCAAGTCGTTACACCCGAATTTAATTCGTGCAACTCGCGTAATTCGTGATATTCGAGAAAATTCGTGTAATTCGTGCTTTAAATTCGTGCAATTCGTGATATTATGATTCTTCCTATTGTTGCCTATGGTCACCCCGTTTTAAGAAAGGTAGCCCGTGATTTAGACGAGAGCTACCCTGATCTTCCCAAGCTTATAGAAGATATGTGGGAAACCATGTATGCCAGTAACGGCGTTGGCCTCGCTGCACCACAGGTTAATAAGGACATCCGCCTTTTCGTGATGGACAGCGCCCAGATCTTTGCGAATATGGACGAAGACGAGCGCAAAGAAGAAAACTATCCCGATGCGCCAGGCACGAAGCAAGTCTTTATAAATGCACACGTTGTGGAAGAGATTGGCGACGACTGGCTTTATAACGAAGGCTGCCTGAGTATACCGAAAATCCGCGAGGACATTTACCGCGCCGAAGAAGTAACACTTACATACCTCGACGAAAATTTCCGCCAGCACCGCAAAACGTTTAGCGGCATCACGGCCCGCATCATACTTCATGAGTACGACCACATAGAAGGAAAATTATTTATAGACCATATCTCTCCTCTTAAACGTAAACTCTTACGCAGAAAACTGGAAGACATAACGAAAGGAAAGATCTCGGTCGACTACAAAATGGCATTTCCAAAGTAAAGTGTGCAAGCACTTCTACTCGATTTTTTGGGTAATCTCACTATTGTTTTGAAGGACAACTTGGTTTTAGTTTTACACGATCATTCGTTCGTTAAAAAACTATTCTATGAAAACCTTGGCGCTCATGGCGTCCATACTAATAGCAATAAGTGTAAGATCTCAATCCATCTCGTCTAACACGCTTAACTCATCAGGTAATTCATACTCCCAAGGTTACTACAATATCGACTGGAGCGTTGGTGAGCTCTCGCTGGTTAACACGATGGAGTCCACGGGACAAATGATCGTAACTAACGGTTTTCTACAGCCGAATTTATCAGCAACCGACCAGGATCAGAAGCACCGGTTTACTGCTTCAGAGATAAGGATTATGCCGAATCCTACCCGTGGCAAGATCGAGGTGAATGTAGCTACTGCAGAACAAGGAACTTTTTACTTTTTTGTTTATGATGCTCGTGGCAGAGCGATAATGAATGATAAGCTTTTGAGTGCCGGTATCATGGTGTCCAAGTTTATCGACCTAACAGCCTTTCCGGCGTCTACCTATTTGGTACGAATTGAATTGATTCCTTCTCCGGGTTTTACTGCGAAATCCGGTTCCTATAAAATCATAAAACTCTAGTTGGAAGAACTGTTATAAAAACCAATACTATGAAACGACTGCTCATCCTTCTGCTCGGCTTTAGTTTCCTCAAAGGACAGGCACAAGCACCCCAACAGATCAATTACCAGGGCGTCGCACGTAACTCCGTTGGAAGCGTGATTGCTAATCAAAATATTAGCGTCCGTCTCTCTATAAGGGATGGTTCACCTTCGGGAGCCGTCGTGTATCGTGAAAGCAGAACCTTACGTACCAATAGTTTTGGTTTGTTCGTAACAGCGATCGGCTCACCCGGCGCTACCAGCACAACAGGTTCTTTAGGTACAGTATCATGGGCAAGCAGTATCAAATTCCTACAGGTTGAAATGGATCCTACGGGTGCTTCCAATTATATCGACATGGGAACCTCTCAATTATTGAGCGTTCCTTACGCTATGTATGCAACTACGGCTGGTGCAGCAGTCCCCATAGGTAATGCGGGTGGAGACCTTACTGGTGAATATCCGACTCCGATCATTAAAAACGGTGCTATTACAAATTCTAAAATTGGAGATGGAGAGATATCCATAAACAAGTTGCAGGCAGGGCTGATCCCGACCTCTTTGCCGCCAAACGGGGCGGCAGGCGGTGACCTTACTGGCGTTTATCCTAATCCGGTGCTTAAAGCCGGAATCGTTAATAATACCAAACTTGCCGACAACTCAGTAACGACATCGAAGATTCAGAATGGGTCTGTAACAGCCATAAAACTGGCGCCGGGGATTATTCCAACCAGTCTTCCACCAATGGGAGATGCGGGAGGAGATTTAACCGGTACCTATCCTAATCCTACTATTGGGACGGGAGTCATCACAGGAAGTAAGATCGCAACGGCGACCATTACTGCAGATAAACTAGCACCGGGTGTGATACCAACTTCATTGCCGGTAAATGGAACAGCAGGTGGTGACCTTACCGGTAGTTATCCAAACCCGGTGATTGCAGCCGCTGCAATAGATAACGCCAAGTTGGCCGACAATTCTGTTACAACTTCTAAACTTGTGGATGGAACCATCACTGCTTCGAAACTTGCAGCAGGTGTATTGCCTACGAGTTTGCCACCAAACGGCACTGCCGGTGGTGACCTTTCAGGTAGCTATCCTAATCCAGCTGTCAATAAGCTACAGGGAATTGCGGTGTCGAATACAGTTCCATCAAATGGGCAGGTGTTAAAGTTTAACGGCACTTCATGGGTGCCGGGCACTGACAACACAGGTATTATTGGTGGAACGGCGGGGGGAGACCTTAACGGCACTTATCCCAATCCTTTAATAAACGCATCGGCAATTGATAACACAAAACTTGCCGACAACTCTGTCAGTACATTAAAAGTTCAGGATGGAGCGATAACAGCTTCGAAGTTGGCAGCAGGTGTCATTCCAACTTCTTTGACACCGTCCGGGGCTGCGGGTGGAGATCTTACCGGTACTTATCCCAACCCAACGATCAATGCTTCAGCTATAAACAACACTAAACTAGCAGACAATTCTGTAAGTACTTCAAAGGTGCAAGATGCATCGATAACTTCAGCCAAGCTGGCTCCCGGAGTCATTCCAACTTCGCTGGCACCCAGTGGTGCAGCCGGTGGAGACTTGAATGGCACTTACCCAAATCCTATCGTTGCTGACAACGCTATCACAACGACCAAAATATTGGATGGTTCAGTCACTGTAAATAAGCTGGCCGCGGGCGTTATTCCAACCACGCTGCCTCCCAATGGGCCGGCAGGAGGTGATCTTTCGGGAACCTATCCCAACCCGGCTGTGGCTAATAATGCGATTACCAGTCAGAAGTTAGCAGATGGCTCCGTGACGACCACCAAGATTGGCGACAATCAAATTAGTACCTCCAAAATACAGGACGGTGCTATTACAGCCTCCAAACTCGATCCTTCATTGTTGATCGTTGGCGGGGGCGGCTCTCCGACGGGTGCTGCCGGAGGTGATCTTTCCGGTAACTATCCTAACCCGGTAGTTGCAGCCAATGCTATCACGACCACAAAAATTGCTGACGGTTCGGTAACGGCTTCTAAACTGGCGGCTGGTCTGATTCCCACTTCACTGCCACCCAGCGGAACGGCAGGTGGCGATCTGAATGGAAACTATCCTAACCCAACGGTTAATAAATTACAGGGTGTAGCAATCGGTACTACTGCCCCCGCTGCCGGGCAGGTCTTGAAGTTCGACGGAACGTCCTGGGTGCCTTCAACAGATAATGTCGCAACCTTTGGATCCAATGCCGGTGGCGATCTTTCAGGAACCTATCCTAATCCCAACATTGCATCGGGCGCTGTAACTACTCCAAAGATTGCTAACGGGGCAGTCAACACTCCAAAGATCGCGGATGGCGCTGTCACTCTAAACAAACTGGCGGCTGGTGTCATTCCGACCACGTTGCCTCCGAGTGGAACTGCCGGGGGTGATCTCTCAGGAACCTATCCAAATCCTGCAGTTAACAAGATCCAGGGGATCGGCGTTTCTACAACCGCACCTGCGGTTGGGCAGGTATTGAAGTTTGACGGTACTTCATGGGTGCCGGCTGCTGACAATACAGGTGTCATTGGGGGAGCAGCAGGTGGTGACCTTACCGGGACGTATCCTAACCCAACGATTAATTCTTTGGCGGTTACCAGCGGTAAACTTGCCGACAACTCAGTCACTACAACAAAGATTTTGGACGGCTCCGTCACCGCTTCGAAACTCGCAGCAGGCGTCATTCCTACTGCTTTACCCCCAACCGGAACCGCCGGTGGCGACCTTACGGGCACTTACCCTAATCCTACAATAAATGCTTTAGCAGTAAACAATTCCAAGCTTGCTGACAATTCAGTAAGCACCACAAAAGTGCAGGATGCGTCCATCACTTCGGCCAAACTTGCTCCCGGAGTTATCCCAACCACCCTGGCACCTAGTGGAGCAGCAGGTGGTGATTTGAGTGGTAATTATCCAAATCCCAGTGTCAACAAAATCCAGGGAATAACAGTCACCAACACAGCGCCAACAAACGGCCAGGTACTTACGTTCAATGGAACACAGTGGGTGCCGTCGACTCCGGCAAGCAGTAGTCTGTCGTTACCTTATACGTCGGCAGTTAACTCACCTTCTAATCTATTTAGTCTTACTAACAGTGGAAGCGGAGCGGCGCTTGAAGGAATCAATTCGACTTCATCGTCTAACGTCAGTGGCGTTATTGGGACGATTTCTATTAACACGCCTGGAACAATGTCCGCTGGTGTAAAAGGTATCAATATGGGCGCTGGTTCTAATGGAATCGGTGTTTATGGTGTTCACGCAGGTGGTGGTTACGGTGTTTATGGAAGTTCAGCCAGCGGCGTTGGTGTCTACGGGTACTCACCTTCAGGCAATGCAGTTATGGGTAACTCTACCACCGGTAATGCAATTTATGGTGAGAGTTCGGGCGGTAACGCCGGTGCGTTTTACGTGTCTAATGCTACGAACAGCAACGATGCACTCTTTGTAAACAATTTCGGACAAGGCAATGCAATAACCTCTTTAAGTGATCAAAGCAATGGCATTTTTGCCGCCACGAATTCAGCTTCAGCGGTGGGCGTCCAGGCGATGAACAATGGTAACGGTGGCCTGGGCCTTTGGGGTGTCAGCACACTTGGCGCAGGCATTGGCGTGAAAGGGACAAGCGCTGATAATGGTGGTACCGCAATCGTGGGAGAACTCCAGGGAGTAACTTCCGGCGACCTTGCCGCTTTTAAGGTCGACGGTGTAAATAAAGCCCGGATCGACATTAACGGTAAAGGTTATTTTAACGGCGGTACGCAAAACAGTGGTGCCGATGTAGCAGAAACCTTTGATGTCGAAGGCAGTCGTAGCCAATATGAACCAGGCGATGTATTGATCATTTCGCAAGCAACCGATAGAACAGTCGAGAAGTGTCAAACACCTTATTCAACACTCGTCGCCGGTGTCTATGCGACCAAACCAGGTGTATTATTAACAGAGAAAGATGCTTCCGGAAACCAGTTAGATACTATGGTTCCGATGGGTGTGATCGGTGTTATTCCTACAAAAGTTTGTTTGGAAGGCGGAGCGATAAGGCGTGGTGACCTTCTCGTGACATCGTCTACTCCGGGTGCAGCCATGAAGGCCGATCCTGAAAAGGTAAGAATAGGCCAGGTAATTGGTAAGGCCCTTGAAGATTATAACGCGACTGGTATTGGCAAAATCAAAGTGTTAGTAAGTATCAAATAACCATCTAAAAAGAACTGTATGAAAAATAAAATAGTTATTGCTTTATTCCTTTCGCTGTGTGCAGCAACTTATTCAGTACATGCACAATCTTCTTCGCTTAAGAAGGCGCAGGCCGAACTCCAACAGAAAAAACAACATGGGATGGAGCAACTGGGGAAAGCACACCAACAACAGGAGCAGGCAAAGCATGAAGTCCGTCCATCCAATGCAGCCACTTTTCAGCAGCAGTCAAAGTCCGATAATCAAAGACAGCCTGGGCAACAACAGCCCCTGTTAAATAGCTCCAATAGAAAAGAAGACATAAATCATTAAGGCAAGGCAGAACGAAAGACTTTATTTTGCAGGCATGATTCGATTGATCGTGCCTTTTCTTTTTTTGCTACCTATCCTGTGTTACAGCCAAAATGATTCTTCCGCCATTGAAGCCCTTGGTAAAGAGACAACCTTGAGTGAAGTGGTGATCCGGAGCGGTTTTGATGTCAACGGGTTTCTAAAACGTATTAAGGACGATACTACATTTTATAAAGCTTTTCGGACGTTGCACATTCTCGGCTTTACTTCATTCAACGATATCAGGATGGTTGACAGTGATGGTGATACCAAAGCTTCTCTTCATAGCAAGACAAGACAAAACAGGATTAATGGTTGCCGAACTATGGACGTTCTCGAAGAAAGGACCACGGGCGACATGTACAAACACAAAGAACTGAATTACTATACCGCAGAGCTCTATGCCGGATTGTTTTTTACGAACGGAAAAGTCTGTGGAGAAGACAATATTGTGGCAGGCAGGCAGAGAGATGTGAAGGGAAAAAGCGGTCTTGAAAAGCATAAGGAACAACTGAAGATGCTCTTCTTTAATCCCGGGCAGAGGATACCCGGTATTCCATTCATTGGCGATAAGGTGGACATCTTCGATCCATCCATTTCTAAGTACTACGATTTTTCCATCGACATGGACCAGATGATGAACCAGCAGTGTTTCGTTTTCAAGATCAATCCAAAGCAAGGCGTTGACAGGGATAAGATTGTTTTTGACAATATCACCACCTGGTTTAACTCGAAGACCATGGAAATTGTTGCCCGCAACTACGACCTCAGTTATGATACGCCTGTCTATGACTTTGATGTACACATGGAAGTGCGAATGACGCGCTTCGAGGGTATGCTCGTTCCCGAACTTCTTTCCTACAAGGGCAACTGGAAGGTGGCATTCAAGAAAAGAGAAAGAGGCATTTTTACAGCAACGCTTTTTGATTTTAATAAAGGGAATTGAAGTTCTTGTTTAACCAGTTCCTTTAATAGCTAGCAAAAAGTGTCCTCGCTTGTCGTCCCAACACAGGCGGTCTTTCTTGTAGAAAAATAAATATTGCCAAGATACTCTTCGCCATTGACAATGCGAATCGTTTGTTATATACTTGCAATGAGCAGGAACCGTCAGTTAGCAACACTAACTTGAAGATCTTTTTATTTCACTTCAACTCTCATTTTTCTCCAACTCAACAGGGACCTTATAGGGACATTATAGGGACCTTATAGGGACTTTATAGGGACTTTACTATATAGATAACCTAAGGAAACCATATGGCACACATAAACCAGTCCTCGGGTAAAGATCAGGAAACGATAACCCGTCAATATTCCCCCTCTAACCGAAGCATGTAATTCACCGTGCACTATTCACCTCTCACGACTCACAAACCTGAAAACCCTCTACAATCATAAACGACCCCAACCTCGAACATCGAACCTCGAACTCCCCTTAATCAACAGGTCAACATAATCAACGAGTCAACCAAACTCTAAACGACCCCAACTCCCAACTCCAAACCACAAACTACAAACTCTTGATGCTCTTCACATAATTCCTCCACTTCTCAATCACCTGTTCCATGTCGGGGGGTAATTCAGTATTGAGGAAAACTTCCTGACCCGTTGTAGGATGAACGAAGCCGAGCGTCTTTGCATGCAAAGCCTGCCGGGGACAGATAGAGAAGCAGTTATCAACGAATTGCTTGTACTTACTGAAAATAGTGCCCTTCACAATCTTATCTCCTCCGTAAAAATCATCATTGAACAAAGGGTGACCAATATATTTCATGTGGACGCGTATCT
>DATDNL010000733.1:0-6536 GCA_036518315.1 Flavisolibacter sp.
TTCTTCTCCTCCACCTGCCCGCCCTGGACCTCCATGAATCAGCATCGGGAGAGGCGAGCCGTGGCCCGTGCTTTCCTTGGCACACTCCTGGTTCAGTACAAGTATGCGGCCATGGTGAGTGGCGGCGCCGACTACAAAATCACTTGCAAGCTTATTGTCTGCCGTGACCATAGAACAACACAAAGAGCCTTTACCCTTTTTTACCAGGGTGATGGCATCATTGAGATCATTATAGGGCATGATCGTACTCACGGGACCAAAACATTCTATCTCATGAACTGCATTGTTTTGGAATGGATTCTCGCTCACTAGCAAAAGAGGTGAAAGAAAAGCCCCCTTGCCTGCATCGGCATCAATCACTTCTACACTATCGAGGGAACCATAAACGATCTGTGAAGAGGCTAAAAGCTTTTGAACGTTCTGCTTCACTTCTTCCCTTTGATCCTTGCTTGCCAAAGAGCCCATTCTCACTTTATCGTTCAGAGGATTGCCAATGGTCGTTTGTGCCAGCGACTTACCCAAGGCTATATATGCGTCCTCCAGTAAGTGCCGCGGAACGAATATCCTCCTGATAGCAGTACACTTTTGGCCTGCTTTCACCGTCATTTCCTTGCGTACTTCTTTGATGAAGATGTCCCACTCCGGTGAGCTCGGAACAACATCATTTCCAAGGACAATCGCATTAAGTGAATCGGCTTCCATATTAAAAGGAACACTCTCTTCAAGTATCCTCTTATGTGATTTGAGCATCAGCCCCGTGGACTTGGACCCGGTAAAAGTGACCACGTCCTGCGCTGTCACATGATCAAGTATGTCCCCGGCGCTCCCGCAAATGAGCTGCAATGCTCCAGCCGGCAAAATACCGGAAGCAATGATTTCTTTTACAACAGCCTGTGTAAGATAGCATGTTATGGAAGCAGGTTTCACCACCGCAGGAACTCCCGCCAGCCAGTTGACGGCACACTTCTCGAGCATACCCCAGACGGGAAAGTTATAAGCATTGATGTGAACCGCCACTCCTTCTTTTGGAACAAGCAGATGGTGTCCCATGAAACTGCCTCCCTTACTCAGACCAATTGGATCGCCATCCGTACAATAGGGCAGGTCCGGAAATTTCCTTCGCAGCGATGCATTGGCGAAGAGATTCCCAATACCGCCTTCTATATCGATCCAACTATCTGCTTTTGTGGCGCCCGTGTGATAGCTCACCCGGTAGAAGTTTTCTTTTCTTTCCATCAGGTGGAGGGCCAGGGCCTTGAGCATTCTTCCCCTTTCGTGGAAACTCATTTTGCGTAGCGAGGAGTTTCCCACCTCTCGGCCGTATTCAAGGACAGACTGGAAGTCCAATCCCTTGGTGGTGGCATGTGCAATCGTTTCCCCGGTTACGGCATCACACAGTGGCTGTCCCTCGCCATCGCCGGTGATCCAGCCGCCCAGGATGTAGTTCTCTAGTTTCATATAGGTTTCGTTAATAAAGGTAAACCTGTTCTTGCAAGCAACGCAAGTAAAGGATTGCTTGTCAAACTAAAAAACGGAAGATGAGAGCCGCTGTTTTATTCGCCGTCGTTTTGCTCCTTGGCTGCGCCAAAGAAGATGATAATTGTACCCCTGCGTCTGAGTTCTACACTTTTCAAATGTATAAGACATTGGATACCTCCGGCAACAGGGTTTCTATTGTAAATGGAAATGAAATAGTCTTTGACTTTAAATACAACTATCAACAATGCCTGGGGGTCGTAGGAGCAGCTGTGAGCAGGGATATCTACTTCCAGGTGCCGGTTGAAACCGGGGACGAATTTTCCTATACCGGCGAAACTCTGTCAAGCGCCAATACCCTGGCCTACCTCGTGGCTCCTATCTATCCCGACTTGAGGCTTAGGCACCTTGTACAGGGCAGCATCCATGGAAAAAAAGCTGGTTCCGGCAAATGGCACATAATAGCTTCGCTTAATACGGGTACCGAAATTATCAATATAGACAGGGAGTTTCTCAGGACTGAGTGATGCTCACGCCAAACTGCCTGAGATGATGAAGGGCGTGTTTGTGCAGCAGGTGAACATTCTCCTCATAATTGAGGTCGCCAAAAAACGGGCTGCGGGTAACCTGCAAATTATTCACCTTGAAGACGGCAAAGAAATAGTCCACTTCCTTTTGCAATTCATTGATGGCTTCATCGCATGATACATTCGTAACCGGCGCCGGAACTTCTGGCAGGAGCGGGTTGCGGGTATTTTCCTTGAAGGGTGTTTCGCTTAACATGAACTCGCGGTTCTTTTGTACCTGTTCGGGGCCAAACACAAAGTCTGTAAAAACGGTCTTACCCGAGGCAATACGAACATTGTCGGAGAAGTGCTCAACCATTTGCTGTAGTGTCATCTTACCCCACTGGGGAGCCGTGTCGGAAGGCACTTGTTTTAACAGGGGTATGAACCTACGTTTAAGGAAGTCCGCTTTTTCTTCGTTCGTCATGGTAAGGGTATTGAGTAGGCAAAGATAACAGGTGCCCGTCTCTTGCATTCAATAGAAAAGCTCTCAACATCATTCTTGTGAGAGCTTTTAAAATTTATGGCAGTTAATTTAATTCCTATGCGGTGCGCTCCTGGACGGATTGCTGCGCTGTCATCTCTGCTTCGATCAGTGTATGCAGGGCTTTGAAGATCTCGTCTACAGTACCAATTCCGTGAATGGCTTCAAATTTATCATGTTCTTTATAATAGTGAGACACGGGTTCGGTTTCATCCTTGTAAACAGCAAAGCGTTTGCGGATCACCTCTTCACTTGTATCGTCGCTGCGGCCGGAGGTTTCTCCTCTTTTGAGCAGGCGTTTCACCAACTCTTCTTCGAGTACATCGAGCGCAATAACCTTGCTAATAGAAGTCTTCTTCAGGGCCAGTAAATTATCAAGAGCCTGTGCCTGCGCAACAGTCCTTGGAAATCCGTCAAAAAGAAAGCCCTTGGCTTCCGGGTTGTTATCCAGGCAGGATGCTATCATGCCAATAACGACTTCGTCCGGAACGAGCTGTCCCTTGTCCATAAAACTTTTGGCTTGCAGTCCTAAGGGAGTTTTGTCTGTAATCTCCTGGCGCAACAGGTTGCCTGTAGATAAGTGAATGAGACCAAATTTTTCAACGATCTTTTCGGACTGGGTGCCCTTTCCACTACCGGGAGGGCCAAAGAGAATTAAATTGAACATTCTTGCTAACCTTGAGCGACAAATATATGGGAAAACGGTAAAGTCGCAAGGCGTACGGCTCAGCCTGGAGACTGATTTTAATTAGGAAGGAGGAGCTTGTAGATCTAAGCCTTGTAGCTAATAGCTTCTCTTTTAGCTTTTCCTTTTAAAACCTTTAGCGGCCGTTCCTCGTAACTTTAAATATGAAACGTTATTTGCTCTTGTTGCCGCTGGCGCTCAGCCTTCAGTTTTGCACCTATTCTCAAACCAATAAAAAGTTAGCTATGGAAGATTCAACGAAGAAGAATAACCCGGTGTATTCAAATACCGACACGTCGAAAGTCAAAATGAGTGATGATGAATGGAAAAAGATTTTACCCGAGAATGTTTATTATATCGCCCGCCAAAAGGGAACAGAGCCGGCATGGAGTAGCCCGCTGGAGACGATAAAAGACAAGGGTACTTATTACTGCGCCGCCTGTGGCAATCCATTGTTTGTTAGCGACACCAAGTTTGAGAGCGGCTGCGGATGGCCAAGCTTCTATGAACCGGTTACCAAGGGCAGCGTAATCTACGCTCCCGATCATTCCTACGGCATGAATAGGACAGAGGTTATGTGCGGAAGATGTAAAGCTCACCTCGGCCATGTCTTCAATGATGGTCCTCCTCCAACAGGATTGCGCTTTTGCATAAACGGTGTGGTACTCGATTTTAAAAAAGCAAAGGACGCTGAAGAACATTATAATAAGGGCAAGAAAGGTTAGCCCTTGCGAAACCAATAATATTGCGAAGCGGAATTGATTGTTGTATGAGACTGCTCTTGTATGACACTCCTTTCCGCTTTTCTTTTTCCCGCCAACTGGTTTTATAACCGTCAAAATGCCCCACCCTTTCTTACCAGCCATCTGGATGTTTCGCCACCTGTACAAGTCAGTGGTGAAATCAGTGTTCTAATTAGGGAATTCGTTTATATTTATTCTGCTTAAAATTTGCATATGAAATTCAATCGTGCGCTAAGTGTTCTTTTATTTCTTGTTTTTACTGTTCAGAGCTTCGCTCAAATAAACTTAAATCAGCCTCTACCTGTCGATCCGAAAGTTAAGATAGGCAAACTGGCTAATGGGCTTACCTATTATATACGCCAGAATAAAAAGCCGGAGCATAAGGTAGAATTGAGACTTGTTGTCAATACCGGGTCCATTATGGAAGATCCTGATCAACAGGGCCTCGCTCACTTTATGGAGCATATGAACTTTAACGGAACAGAGCATTACCAGAAGAATGAGCTGGTGAGTTTTCTTCAAAGCATCGGCGTGGAGTTTGGAGCCGATTTGAATGCCTACACATCGTTTGATCAAACCGTGTACATTTTACCAATTCCACTTAGCGACACGGCGAACTTCAGAAAAGGATTGCAGGTATTAAGGGATTGGGCCGGCGGTGCTTTGTTGAGCAATGACGAAATAGACAAAGAAAGAGGTGTAGTACTTGAAGAGAGTCGCCTTGGAAAAGGTGCTGACGACCGTATGTTTCGCAAGATCTATCCTTACCAATATGCAGGTTCCAAGTATGCAGAGCGCTTACCCATTGGTAAAGACAGCATTCTCAAAACCTTTCCTTACAGTGCAATAAAACGGTATTACAAAGAATGGTATCGCCCCAACCTGATGGCGGTGATTGTGGTAGGTGACATCGATCCGGCTAAGGCCGAAACCTATGTGAAGAACTATTTCAACAACTTTAAAAATCCAGCCAAATATCGTCCGCGAACTGAATTTGGTGTGCCTGCCCGCACAAAGAGTATGGCGATGACGGTGACAGACAAAGAAGCCACCAACTATTCTATTGATATCAACTATCCTTTCGTCAAACAGAAACCCGAGACCACAGTAGCTGATTATCGGAATTACCTTACAAAGAACTTGTTTACCAGTATGCTTAACCAGCGGCTTCGTGACCTGGCGCAGAGCAGCAAACCTCCGTTCCTGTATGCACAGACCTACTTTGGATCTTATGCAAGAGGCTATGAAGGATTTTCCGCTTCGACAGTGGCCAGCCAGGAAGGCCCTGAGTCTGCATTAAGAGCATTGGTGGTTGAAATTGAACGGGTCAAGAAGTATGGATTCACAGAAAGTGAATTGGATCGGATAAAGAAACAGATGTTGGCGAACATGGAAAGGGCTTATAATGACCGCGACAAAACGGAATCAGACCGTTATGTGCAGGAGTACATCAGCAATTTTTTAGAAAAAGAACCCATTCCGGGAATTACAAAGGAGTTTGAATATTACAAATCGCTTCTTCCTTCTATCAGTCTAAAAGAAGTAAACCAGCTTGCCGAACCCCTGAAGAAGAATGACAACATTTTTGTTGCGCTACAAGGTCCTGAAACATCTGGCACAAAATTGCCGGACAGCACGAGGTTGTTGGCTATTGTAAGTGAAGCAAGGAAAGGAGACATAAAGCCTTATGAAGAAAAGGCCATCGCCTCCACCCTGTTAGCAAAACAGCCAGCGCCGGGCAAGATCGTTAAGGAGAACAAGGTGGAAGCGACCGGTGTAACAGAGTTGACATTGAGTAACGGCGCTAGGGTGATTTTGAAACCTACCGATTTCAAGAACGATGACATTGTAATGAATTCATTTCACAAAGGAGGGTTCACCAACTACGGGGCGGATAAGAAATACAGTGCGACATTTGCGAGCACCATTGTGTCAACAATGGGTGTTGGCGAATTTTCTCCAACTGATCTTACTAAGTTCTTAGCAGGTAAAGTGGTAAGAGTTTCACCCAGGCTTTCGGGTCTGAGCGTGGGCGTTTCGGGTAATTCATCTGTAAAGGATTTTGAGACCATGTTACAATTGACCTACCTGTATTTGACCGCGCCGCGGGTAGACGAAGCTTTGTTTAACGGTTGGAAAGAGAAACAAAAGGCTGCTACGCAATTTGCATTGTCCGATCCCCAAACTGCTTTCATAGACAGTTTCTTCCGCGCCATCTACAACAATGATCCTTTGACTCCGGTGAACGTACCACGACCAGAATATTTTGATAAGATAAACCTGGGGGATGCTGTCGACATCTACAAAACGCTTATGGGCGACGCCAGCGACTTTACTTTCATTTTTACGGGAAGCTTTGATCCCAACAAGATCAAGCCGTTATTGGAGACTTACATTGGCAGCTTGCCATCATCTGGGAAACCGGCAACCTTTACCGATAACGGATTACGTGTCGTGAAAGGTCAAAAGGAATTAAAGTATTACAAGGGTAATGAAGAGAAAAGCCTTATTCTCCAGCTATATAACGACGAGGTAAAGTATAGTGAGGACCTTGAACTAAAGGCGCAGGCGCTGACGGAAAT
>DATDNL010000734.1:0-8323 GCA_036518315.1 Flavisolibacter sp.
AATACCGGTATGACCACCAAAAATTTCATAACCTATTATTTATTCGTTTAACAATCCTGTTTGTTTTTCTCCGGTCCAATAATGTGTTGCCACAAAAAAGCCCGGTCGTTATTCTCGACCGGGCTTCTATCGTTGATCCGCTTTCGCGGACTATATAGGAATATACCTCGGTCGATGATATGGATACACCTTCTCCATGCGGCGCTTAAACGAATCTTTAATGATTGTTTGTGAAGCCGTTGCGTCGGATATTGTATGCCAAAACCCTAACGGACATCGGTGAATGGATATGTATTGATTCTTCAGCATTTCTTGTTTTTACTTTAGATATTTCCCCTTTTTACTTTCCACAAAACCCCATCAAATTGTGCCTGTGAAGTCCAGGACAAATAAAAAGCCCCGCTTTATCGGCGGGGCTGCATATTCGTTTTGACTTAAAGACTCAATTCCTTGAAACGCATGCCCCGCAATGGCTGTAGCCCATCGAGCTAAACCGCTTTATATCAATATGTAACTGTTTGCGTAGCATGTTTATGATTTTGTTTTGCGAATGCAAAGATGAAATTATTTTTCTTGTTACCAAATTTTAATAAAGCTTTTTTAAAAAATATTCTTGTCTAACGGGAAGGAGGGAACGATTATCCATAAACTAACATAGGCACTTCTTTATAGATAACTTCTTCGTGTGGATTCTGTCTTTTCAGGAAATCTTTATGCAAAGGAGTAGCTATCATCTCTACGGATGCCACCTGGTAGTTGGCTATGTCGAGGATTTGTTGTTCGGTTAAATCGTTATAGAGCCAGGCTTCCGCAAGGTCTCCTGG
Source organism: Flavisolibacter sp. (assembly GCA_036518315.1). GTDB lineage: Bacteria > Bacteroidota > Bacteroidia > Chitinophagales > Chitinophagaceae > Flavisolibacter. The sequence continues at coordinate 825 of DATDNL010000734.1, forward strand.
TAGGATGGTAGGCATCCTTTCCTTGCTGTTATGAATCTGCTTCATTAAAGTATTCGCAACCGTTGTCACAATAGCAAAGGTGTTGATCTTCATCTTAGTTTCTGTATTGAACCAGGGCTGCCATACGCCCGCAAAGAAGAACTCTTCCTGGTTGCGCATGCGTACGAGGTAAGGAAACTTCTCGGGTGTCTTGAGAAGCTTACCACTTTTGCCTACCACCATTACGTGCATCCACTCGTAGAAACCATGCACAGGCACTAAACACCTGCGCTTCAGTGCCGCCTCTTTAAACATCTTACCTAATAGTTCCTCGCTGGTTGCGTTCAGAGTAGTAAAGCCTTTATGCCACTTGCCCGCGTCATCCTTGTAGCCAAACCTGAATCTCTTAACATCCTCACTTGTTTTCAAATAAGGAGGCAGAAAGCCCCACTGCATATTTACGCGCTCTGTCTCGTGGGTATCACCTACCCTTCTTTCTACAACACACATGTTGTGATCGAAACCCTTATAGATTGCAATTTCGGGATCGAGAAAGGCATACTTGTTTCCACTTTCGAGGTGCACGAAGTATTCTGATTGAGAGATCTTTCTTGTGGTGAAGTAACACATAGCTCAAGAATTTTGGGTGCAATAAAGAAGCCGACTGCAATTTACAAAATGCAGGCACTTCCCTCACCTGTAAACAAATCCTTTACCATAATGTATTGTCAATTCAAACAGTATCGTAAATAACTAGAACAGTTTGCCTTGCTCCCCGGGCCTCCTGAAAATAGTTGTATCCAACTCCCAGCGTTCCTCGTTCATGCCATACAGTTTTCCGTACTTCTTGTATTGCTGTGAAACGATTTGTGCAATGCTGCCATCGCCACGCATTCTTCTTCCCCATTCACTGTCGTTTACCTTCCCTCCATGACTTGCTTCTATAAGGTGCCAGACCTTGTCCGCCCGGTCGGGAAAGTTCTTGTAAAGCCAGTCGTGGAATAAAGACTTGATGGCACCATTTAAGCGAATGAAGGTATACGCTGTAAAGGTCGCACCTGCATCCTTTCCGGCTTTCATGATGCGTTGCATCTCATGTTCATTGAGGCCGGGGATCATTGGACCCATCATGATACCCATGCGAACGCCTGCATTACTTAATTCCTCGATCACCTTGAGCCTTTGTTTAGCAGTTACCGTTCGAGGTTCCATCGCTCTTCTCAGTTTATCATCGAAAGAAGTAACAGAAACCATAGCCGACACGATGTTCTTCTTAGCCATTTCCTGTAGTATGTCCTTGTCCTTGATGATCCAGGCATTCTTTGTGAGGATACCTACCGGCTGGTTGAATTCGTTGCAGACTTCCAACAACTTTCGGGTAAGACGAAACTTTTGTTCAGCAGGCTGGTAACAATCGGTATTGCCGCTTAACATAATTGGAGTGGCATCCCATTTCGGGTTGGTGAGAAACTTGCGCAAGAGTTCAGGAGCATTCTTCTTAATAAGTATCTTACTTTCAAAGTCAAGGCCCGCACTATAGCCCCAATACTCGAATGAATTTCTTGCATAGCAGTAGATGCATCCGTGCTCGCATCCCTGGTAGGGGTTCATGCTATACATCATACCGACATCTGGACTGTCAACCTTGTTGACAATGGTCTTTGGGAAGATCTCCAGGTATTGCGTCGGCACGTCGGGCTCTTCCCAATCATCTATGCCCTCGACATGTTCTTTGGTAACCTCGTTAGCCAGGAATTTGTTCTTAGTATTAAACTGTGCGCCTCTTCCCTTTTTATAGGAATCAATTGGCTGGTCATTAGATGTTTGTTCCATAGCAATGGCTGTACTGAAAGGAACAGCAGTCATGATTTGGGCTGCTGCTCTATTTTGTAAATGAAAATTGTTGGGTCTGTAATGTTGGAGGCGATATATAAACCGATGGTTATCCAGCGAGACTTTAGTGCTGACAAAAACAACCGAACTGTTTACATGAACAAGCTTCCCTGTTTAGTTGAAACAGGAAGGTTTTGAAATTCAAATCGCTTAGCTATCTGGAAGGCGGTTTTATCACCCGCTTTTCGCTTTAGTAATAACATGCTGTTCGCAATGAAGCGGCCAGTGAATTGCCGGTGTGCGAATTCCAATGCAGCCTGTTCGTATTGCCAGGGCTTGAGTTTGCGCGCGATACCTATGTGTGGCTCTTCGATGAAGTGAGGCTTGTTTTCGTTATTCAGTTTCATTAATCGTTGCGCCTCCTTTAGTTGCTTAACAAGATGCTGAATCGGTAGTTTGCTAATGACATTTACATAAATCGTATGCGAAGGGAAAGTGCCATAGTCCTTCAGTTCAACTTTGAATGGAGCAATACCCATGGCTATAGCCTGCAAACGCAGCACGATCTTTTCTTCCATCATATCAAGTGTAAGAAAGTTGACTAATGCTATGTGAGGCTTCAGTAAGCGCGCCGAAGGGACTTTGTACTTTTCAGAGAATTCTTCTTTGACCTTTACGATTTTGTGCCACAAATCATCGGGAGGCGCCAGCACCAATAGATACTCATTGATGCGGTAACCAGGCATATGAAAATTCACAGGTTCCATAGCAAATTATTGGGCGGTTAACTAATTTGACTATGCTAAGTTACTAAATTATTTAGCATTTAGCGAGCGATTTTTCCACAGTGGTAACTCAATAAGAATGAAGCCATTCGGGAGATTCAGTGCTTTTAAGGGAGAGTTATGAAGCTTTTGCTGGACAATAAGGCCTTGAACGGGTATGTAGTAAAGTGGGGGTAAAGTGGGAGAATACGGGAAGTAACAGGTTTGGGGCTAGGTGAATAGTTGATTAGGGGAGTTTGAGGCTTTCGGTTTACCGTTTTCAGTTTTCTTAGGCGATTGTACTGAGCGAGGACGGCAGTTCGGCAGGTTGCTGGAAGGGACCTTTGCTTTTTCGTTAGCCGGCGGAAATAAATGAAGTGTAGCGTGGCTGACTTTCGGCTAGTTTTTGCAATAGCGTTTGAATGTTATTCATACCAATCTTTTCGGCCCATTCGAAGGGGCCGTAGGGGTAATTGGTGCCGAGTTTCATGGCGGTATCGATCTCCTGCTTTGTACTAACACCTTCCTTCAAGGAAATAAAGGCCTCGTTGATGATCATGCTGATAATGCGTGGCGTAACGAACCCCGGTTCGTCGGGCAGCCATTCTATTTTCTTATTGAAGAGAGAGAGGAGTTCTTCTGTTGATTGCTTTTTTGATTCTTCAGCGGAAGAGGCTTCAATGAGATTGGATTGCAGAAATGTGGGCCAGGCGTTGATTCGAACGAAGGATGGATTCGTTTCAGATAATGTGTCTATAACACTGTTGATCACGACCAGTTTTGGCAATAGCGCCTTTAGTGTCGTGAGATGATCCTTGTTGAATAAAAGGTCTACGAAGGCATCGGCGTCTTTATGGTTTTGGAGTTCGGATAGTTCTTCTACCCAAATGATATTTTGAGGAAGAGAGGATGTGGTTCCCAAGAGTTCGTTCTTTATTTGAATGTCGGTAAGGATCACAACTTGCATGACACGAAATTACGGGACACGAGTTACACGAATTAGAACGAATTACCCGCATTCGAGTTAGGTAACACTTTAGTAAAATAAAAAGGACTAACAGAGGATGTACCTAACTGGATCATTTGGAGAATAGGCAAAAAATCTTTCGCGGTTTGGTTTGAATGTATGTAATTCGTGCTATGGAAAAGACAGTCATTACAACCAAAAGCGCTCCTGCTCCTATTGGCCCCTACAACCAGGCAATCCTGGTTAACAATACGCTTTATATTTCCGGGCAAGTTTGTATTGACCCAACAACCAACAATCTAAAGAACAAGGACCTGCAGGAAGAAACACACCAGGTGATGCAGAATCTCAAGTCCATCCTGCATGAAGCTGGAATGACCTTCAACAATGTGGTGAAGACGACGATCTTTCTTACCGACATGAACCGCTTCGGTGAAGTGAACGAGATCTATGGCAAGTACTTTGAAGGTGATTTCCCGGCTAGAGAAACCGTGCAGGTTTCAGCACTGCCGAAATTTGTGAATGTAGAGATCAGCATGATTGCTGTAAAATGAGTCAATGCCCGCTTGGATAGAAAAGCTTTTGTTCAAACCTGTACTATGGGCTTCGAATAAGTTCGCCTCGAAGCCGGACAGGCCAAGGGTTTACAAGGCCCTTAGCAGTTTGCATGATTGCATTTTGAAGGGCGAAAAGAAGAAGGGACCGATTATTCCCTTCGATAGCAAGAAAGATAAGTTCATTATTTTCTCGGACCAGCACAAAGGAGCAAAAAACGGTGCTGATGACTTTATGCTGTGCGAACCGAATTACCTGGCAGCACTCGATTACTATTACCAGAACGGTTATTTTTTTATCGCCATGGGCGATTGCGAAGAGCTCTGGGAGAATACGCTTTTCGCAGTGAAAAAACATCAACAGCCTTCACTGGAAAAAGAAGGACGATTTTTCAAAGAAAATAGGGGACTAAAGATTTTCGGCAACCACGACCTGGTGTGGCAGAATGATCCCCTTGCACCGATCTACCTGAAATCGATCTTCAACTGCGATGTTCCCATTTATGAAGGCGTGCTTTTGCAGTCCACGGTGAATAATAATCCTGTAAATGTTTTTTGCACTCACGGCCACCAGGGAGATAAAGCGAGTGACGGAAACTGGTTCAGCAAGTTTTTCGTAGCAAGGATATGGGCGCCGCTGCAATCACTTGTAAAGATCAATCCGAACACACCAGCCTACGATGCACAGTTAAAGACACTTCATAATAGCATTATGTACGAGTGGAGTGCATCGCAGGATAACATATTCCTCATCACAGGACATACGCACCAGCCTGTCTTTGAATCGCTCACGCATATTGAGAGCTTATACCGGCAGCTCCTGTTTGCGCAAGAGGTGAAAGATGAGAGCATGACAGCATCGCTGGAAAAGGAAATAGCTACAAGGAGGTTTGAATACACACATGTTTCGCAGGACTACATTAAAATGAAACCCACCTACTTCAACAGCGGTTGTTGCTGTTATAGCGATGGCGACATTACGGGCATCGAGATACAGGAGGATTGCATACGACTGATCAAATGGCATAGCAAGGACGGCACACCTCAACGGATCATCTTGAACGATTCCAACTTTGAAGAGCTGCTAGCGACTGTCAACAAAAAAAACTAGCTGTTGCCGTAATGAACACCGAACCAATTGTAACCTTTTTTGTTATTGGTTTATCTACTGATTTATGACAACGATACAACTGACACAAAACCAGGCGAGACCTTACCTAACAGATTCAGCTTCAACCCAGGTGAAGATGTTTGTGCATAATAACCCTAAAGATGCCGAAAAGGCTGTGAGCCAGTGGTTAAGTGAAAACGATGTGACTATTCAGCAAGTTACCCAATCGCAAAGTGAAAAGGGTGGCCACTTCGTTTTCGTGATCACCCTGTTCTACCTATCGAATGATTAGTGTTTTTCCCGCACAAGCTTTTCGATAGATACTGTCTCTAATCCCTGCCTTGCCGGACCGGTAAGCATTTCGCCATTGGCATTAAATCTTGAACCATGACAGGGGCAGTCCCAACTTTTTTCGGCTGCATTCCATGCCACGGAACATTTGGCGTGAGGACAGACGGGGCTTACTGCATGCAGCTCTCCTTCATCGTCCTTATAGAGCGCTAAAGATTTTCCTTCGTATTTTACAAGCTTTGCTTCACCCGGGGCGAGATCTGCCAGGCTGTCAAGTTTCTCTTTTGATAAATATCCACCAACGAATTCCCTCACCACGTCGGCATTCTCCTTGACGAAATTGGCAAAGCCGGCCATAGGCTTCACACGGTTAGGATTAAACAGCTCAGCATATTCGCTGTTACCTTTTACTACCAGGTCAGTAAGCGTAATAGCAGCAATATGGCTATAGGTCATTCCATTGCCACCGAAACCGGTTGCCACCAAAACGTTTTCAGGATTGCCCGGCAAGTGGCCAATGTAGGCAAGGCCATCGGCGGGCTCAAAGTATTGAGAAGACCATTTGAATGCGACTTCTTTTACATCGAAATACTTGCGAATGTGTGATTCGAGCCTACTGAAGCAGCCCTCGGTATTTTCCTCGTGGGCCGTTTTGTGATCCTCTCCACCCACGATAAGATATTTCTTACCGTCGATAATCTGAGTGCGATAGTAATGATACGGATCGTACATGTCATAGGCGAGACCATCCGGGTAAGCATCGTCGTTTAGGGTCACCGCGATAGCATAACTGCGATAGGGCGCACAACGGAAGTGAAGCAGGTTCACGCCCGGAGGAATATGTGTTGCCCATATTAAATGCCGCGTTTGGAGGGTGCCTTGAGAAGTGTCAACCTGCAACTCTTCCTCACCCTTGAAATCGTTCACCATGCAGTTCTGCAAGATGATACCGCCCTGGTCTTCAAAAGCCTTTGCCAGTGCACACACGTAACGCGAGGGATGAATGTTCGCCTGGTCGTGATAAACAATTGCCTTTTGAAATTCAATTGGAACGGGTATGCGATCGGAATAGGCCACGTCAATGCCAGCTCTTTTCGAAGCTTCGAAGATATCCCCGAGCTCATCAGTTTGCTTCTCATCCTGTGAATAGAGATACCCATCTTTTTGCTCGTAGCCACAATCGACGTTACATTCCTCCAGGTTGGATTGGTAAAGCTCCAGGGCCTGGTTTGCTGCCTTTGCGATCAACGCAGCGGCATGTTTACTAAATTTCTTTTCGATGATGTTGTAGGAAGTATCCAAAAAAGTGTTGAGGTGAGCCGTGGTACCTCCCGTAGTTCCGAAGCAAAGGTTTTGTGCTTCCGCGACTACACATTGTAAGCCAGATCTTTGTAACCGCAAAGCGGTAGTGATGCCTGTAATACCTCCGCCAACTATGAGAACATCAAATTTGGCATCGAGATTCGGTGCTTCCTTTGACCTGTAATCGGGCATTCCATTCTGCCACAAACTTATATTAAATCCATCCCGCTTCATAACGACTCGTTTTATAGGAGAACCGAAAAAATAATGCCCGGAAAGACGAGGTTGAAGAGAAATGGCACAGCTTCTCCGTCATATTGACGAAATAAAAACCAGGCGCCCAAAACTTTGATGATGGGTTTGGCGCTAATGAGGATGTTGTTATGGAAATGTTTGGTTCATTAAGAACCGGAAATGAGAGTAATCACCATTTATCTTCACTGGGAATATTATCGTCGGCCTTAAATGATTGTTTTGTTTTAATCTTTTGTTCTTGCCTTTCGATTAAAAGATCGGCAATGATCACTGCAGCGTCTGTTCCAGGGGTCTCGCGAAGGAGGTATTTCAACTTCTGTTCGCTGACATCGACACGATAAAGTATTCGGACCAGTTTATTGAAATCATTTAGCAATAAGTCGTTGATGTGTACAACGAGATGTTGTCTTAGTTGTTCTTTCTCAAGGTTGCCGAGTAGCGTG
>DATDNL010000735.1:0-2403 GCA_036518315.1 Flavisolibacter sp.
TAGGCATCAGGATGCATCTTTAACAACCAGTCCAGCCCCCATTTGGCTTCATCCAACACGTCAGCCACCCCATTCTTACCATCAAGGCCATTTGCTTGCTTTTCATCACCAAATACCTGCGGAAAGTCCCTGTAAGCAGCCAACAAATGATAGGTCGCATTGGCCGAAGTAGTTGAGTATTGAAGGTAGTCACTGGCATCGTGCCAGCCACCAACAACGTCGATGTGCGTACTGTCCTTTATGCCTGCACTTTGTCCATACAACACGTAACCATCGTGTGTGTGGCAACTGTCCTTCAGAAATGGATTAAAGCCCGTCCGTTGCTGGCGCATGTAACGCAGGCAGAAATCTGCTGCACCATCATAAACATTATCTCCAATAGTGAACTCCGGTGATTTGGCCTCACCTGCCTGCAGATAATACTTGCCGGCTTTTTTGAAAGCAGAGAAGTTCAGTCGATAGGTTTGCATGAAAGGACCATAGGCACCGAAAGCCTTGCCTGCTTTTCCCTTGAAAACCGTTTTGTTGGTGCCGGCATCTACAAGGTTGAATCCCTGAATGCCCTGGTTTTGTTTTGAGCACCAAACCGCAACTTTTACTCCAGAGGGTTTGTAACCAAGATAATTAATGCGTATCCATGCACTTTGTTCAGTGTGCTTATTCGAAAAGGAAAGCGTACAAATAACAAGTAGGAGAACGGAAGAGAGAGCAAGCCATTTCATTGGGGAAATTTACAACATTGCATCATACTATTTTAGGACGTAGAACAGTGCAAACAGAAAAGACGATTACGTCTGATTGGCTAGAGCTTGCGTGCACAAAAAGAGTAAGCGAAAGTTCATCCTAAAAATCCTATCTGCATCTTCGCCCCCGCGACTTAGTTTTGCCAACAAATCTCTCATTATGAAACTGGTTTCCTACCTCAAGGAAGAGCATGATCAATTGGCTGTGTTAGTTGACGGTTTATTGTACGACATGGAAGATCTGCACCCTGATCTTCCCAATAGCATGAGCATGTTTTTGAATTACTGGGAAGATGCTTTACCGATGGCCCTGGGCGGCGTCATGATGATTGAGGAAGGAAAAATAGGAAGGGGGAAGGGAATCCCTGTAGACAGCGTTCAATTGTTATCACCTATACCATTTCCCAGTTCCTGCCGCGATGGGTATGCATTCAGACAACACGTGGAAGCGGCAAGAAGAAACAGGAAGGTGGAAATGATACCGGAATTTGACCAGTACCCTGTTTTCTATTTCACGAATCACCATAGTATAAAGGGCCCGGGCGAAGTGTATTGCATGCCCGACCACTTTAATAAGCTCGACTTCGAACTCGAAGTAGCCATCGTTATTTGTAAACACGGTCGAAACATCAAGGCTGAAGAAGCAGATGAATACATTGGTGGACTCATGATTATGAACGACCTGAGTGCAAGAACTTTGCAAATGCAGGAAATGCTACTCAACCTCGGCCCTGCGAAGGGCAAAGATTTTGCAACGACCGTTGGCCCCTGGCTCACTACCCTCGATGAACTGGAACCGTTTGAAGTTCCCTGCAAAGAAGGTCATGTAGGTAAGAATTGGAACCTAAAGATGGTGTGCAGGGTCAATGATGTGCAGGTGAGCGAAGGCAACCTTGCCGATATGCATTGGACATTCGCGGAGATCATCGAAAGGGCATCCTATGGAGCGGACCTTTACCCCGGCGATATTATTGGTAGCGGTACTGTAGGTACCGGCTGCTTCCTTGAATTGAATGGCACCGGCAAATTGAACGATCCTAATTACCAGGAACAATGGTTGCGGAACGGAGATGTGGTTGAACTGGAGATTGATGAACTGGGCGTTTTGTCGAATACCATCGTTGCAGAGGAGAGTGATTGGACTCTTTCTAAACCGGAATGATTGTCTCACTGGGATTCCTGGAATTCATGAGACATATAGGATACAGAAAGAGGCTGTCTTTATTTGAGACAGCCTCTTTCTATTGGTTTTAATCATATCCCACGAATCCCAAAATCCACCCAAATCCCGGTTCAGACAGATCAGACTCTCACCTTGTTCATGTGCCGGATCGTAGCGCTACCCTTGTTGGTTACCTTGCCAAGGAATGTATCTTTCACTTTCAGATCTTTTTCTGCATTCACTTCTGCACTGCCTACGCCCTGGTTTTCGATATCCATAGTCTGTACTACGAAGTTTCCTGCCTTGAAGGCGCCCACACCCTTGTTTTTGACAACGGCCTCGTTCGCTTTACCCGATAGCTTTACATCGCCTACGCTCTTGATATCAATATCAACCTTTTTGGCAGTGAGCTTTAGATCCACATCGCCGACATTCTTGGTGTTAAGATCAAGATCATCAAAAGAAAGCTGGTCTTGTGAGGATACGCTCCCCACCATC
>DATDNL010000736.1:0-3596 GCA_036518315.1 Flavisolibacter sp.
CCGTTGAAATCCTTTGAAATCAGAAACAATACTGTTGTTCAGGTAAATGGTAAACTTTCCTGTAGGATGACGATGAAAAAAATGATAAAAAGATGTTACTCCCTCAACTTCAATTCTAGTGATGTTGAATTCGGTAGCAATTTCACCAATGGCTTCGTCGCTAATGTATCCTTGTCTTTTTTGAAGCGCCCAGAGTTTGTTGAGCATTTGGGCCTGGGGAGGTTCGATAGGTTTATTTGACCCAGCTTCATAGAGCTGCGTAGGGATAGCAGGCAAATCGTCTTTCATGATACTTACTCTTGTTTAAGTAATACTGCACCAAACTATGACTCTTTACCAGCCTTTGCGCTGATTGTGGTCATTTAAAAATGTGATTGTGAACAGAAGAACGGTTGCCAGGGACAAGAGGAAATTAGTTTAACTGTCAAATCGAACGTCAGTCATTCTGAATGGAAATCGAACGAAGAAGATTTGTATCATAAACGACGTAGTCCCTCGCGGGACCACGTATACCATAGGGACTCATATAGCAGCGCAATCGTGTTGCAATTCACCCTTTAAAACCTGTTTCTGTTTCTTCCACCTCGAAAAATAATTCTGCAAAGAATGAAACCGCTTCTATCAAATTTCTGTTCGCAGCTTCACTCAAAGAAGTTTCAAGTTCCCAGGACTCGCCGGCTATGGCAAGTATATAAGCTTCAGGACTTTTTTGATAGAGACTATTCGTCAACTCCAGTATTGCTTCGGGAGTTTGTGCGTGGCTTGAAAAATGTTCTTTGGCCGAAACGATACAAGGCCTGATGGTAAATCCAGCCATCAATTTCTCGTAGCTAGCGTCCACGAAATAAATTATGTCGTATTCACTCACCAGGGCAGCGTCTTCAACCTGTAACTGGTAACGGGATTCGCAGTGGATGAAGTCGAAACCCATAGCCTCTACCAGCTCAACGAATTTCCACCCAAGGCCATCGTCGCCCCTGCAGTTGTTACCGATGCCAATGAGCAATATTTTTTTATCAGTTTTCACTATGTTGCCTGATTAATTCACCCTTATAGTTGTATAATTCCAGTTGCAGCGGCATCCTGCCGACAGCATGGGTCGAGCAGCTCAAACAGGGGTCATAACAACGAATCGTGGATTCTACCCTATTCAGCATTCCTTCCTTAATATCAGAACCGTGTATGTATTGCTTCGCCACCTCTGTGATGGAACGGTTCATAGAAGGATTATTCTGTCCAGTAGCGATCAGCAGGTTAACACGAATGAGCTTTCCTGTCTCGTCCGTTTTATAGTGGTGGAACAAAGTGCCTCGAGGTGCTTCTGTACTTCCAATGCCCTCCGGATAATTCCAGCGCCCCTGGGTTTGAATATTCTTCGATGTCACTTCGGGATCGTTCAATAACTTCTCGGCCTCTTCGATGCTGGAAAGCGTTTCAATCAACCGAGCGTAATGGTAGAAGAAGGCTCCGTGGACAGGTTTTCCATCTCCTAGCGCTGTGAACTTCCTGAACTCTTCTCTTGCCAAAGGATTCCGCATCCTTGTAGCCACATTCAACCTTGCCAAAGGACCTACACGGTAAAATCCGGCGTCAAATCCAAGCGGTTTGAAGTAAGGATATTTCAGGTAAGACCAACTAACAGAGCGTTCAGCAATAAAGTCGAGGTAACGGGCGGGATCGATCTGGTCCTGAAGGATGACGCCTTCCGCATTTATGAAACGAAGCTTGCCGTCATACAGTTCATGTTGCCCATCGGGACCGACTGTTCCAAGGTATAGCGTCGGTGAAGTTGCAAAGGAGTTCACCAGCTGGGAGTTCTCTTCATGGAACTTTTTGATAATGCCTATACCCATTTGCACTGTTTCCAAAGCCTCAGGAATCCAGGCGAGCAATGCTTTGCGATTGGATTCTGTTAATGGGAATGCCATACCGCCCGGGGCAATACCGGCAATGTGAATTTTTTTACCTGTGATTCGCTCGCTTATCTCCTGTCCGAATTTGCGCAAACGGATGCCGCGCAAGGCGATGTCAGGAAACTTGTTGGCCAGCCCGATTATATTTCTTGCAGCGGGATCACTGTCATACCCCAACAGGAAGTCGGGAGAAGACAAATGGAAGAAAGAAAGCGCATGGGAAGAAATATTCTGACCAATATGAATGAGCTTACGTAATAGATTACCAGTATAAGCGGGTTGAAGGCCCTGGATCATTTCACAGGCTTTAACACTTGCTATCGAGTGGCTGATAGGACAGATACCACAAATGCGTGGGGTAATGATCGGCATTTCGGTATACATCCTTCCCTCGCAAAACTTCTCGAAGCCTCGAAACTCATTCACATGGAACAACGCATTGTCAACTTCACCCTGGTCGTTAAGCTGAATAGTGATCTTTGCGTGCCCCTCAATTCTTGTGACCGGTGAGATCAGGATCTGCTTCTTATCTTGACTAACCATATTTCAATTTTTTTACCTCACCTAAATCGGGAGTGCGGTCATTTAAAAATTCGTTCACCACGTAAAATATTGTATCGGCATTGGGAGGGCATCCAGGCAAAACAAAATCCACATCGACTACTTCCTGCAGGGGAACCACTTTCTCATGAAGCTTCAGTAAAACCGGGTGATCAGGCAACTCACCTTCCCCATCATCGCTAGCCACGCCTTTGTAGGACCGTTCAAACACTTCCTTCATGTCGAAGTAATTGCGCATTCCTGTAATATTCGATGTAACAGCGCAGTCGCCCATGGCAACAACGTATTTGGAATGCTTGCGTATGTGCAGGATCTCGTGCAGATGCTCATCGCTTGTGATAGAGCCTTCAACCAGCGTAATGTCAACGTCAGGAATCTCCTTACCGTCTACAATAGGACTCTTAACGATATCGGCAAGCTTTGCCACTTCCAGTATCCTTTCGTCTATATCAAGCAACGACATATGGCAACCGGAACATCCTCCCAGCCAAACCGTTGCTATTTTTTTCTTAGTCATCTTTTAATTTTTAGTTCAAACAGGGTCTCTTTAATGAATACCTCCTAACTGTCTCTATTAGAACTCTTATCGTAATGATCAATCTTGTTTTTAAAGAACTTACCAAACGATAAAAGTGTCTTCTACCAAGTCTCTGTGGCGGACAATGCGAACTACAATTTCTGTCTCCTCTTGTCCATTAACTCGCAGATTAACTCTGGCTTCTTTGCCAACTGCCCCTGCACAATAGCCTTCGGCCAAATGGCACCGGTCGGGCAAGCATGGACACACTTGCCACAAGAGGTACAAGTACTTGATTCACCCCATGGAGTATTGAAGTCGGAGATTACTCTCACATTGAAACCTCGGGCCATCACATCCCAGTTGTAAGCACCCTCCACCTCCTGGCAAACACGTACGCATCTCGTGCACATGATACAACGGTTGTGGTCCATAACATACCAGGGATGAGAAGTATCCACATCACATTGCGGGAAAAGGTGCGGATAGCGAATGGTATCCATTTCCACCTTATATCCGAGGTTCTGCAATTCACATTTTCCATTAGCGACACATACCGCACAAACGTGATTCCGTTCGGCAAAAAATAATTCAGTCGTGATGAG
>DATDNL010000737.1:0-8589 GCA_036518315.1 Flavisolibacter sp.
CAAACTGGCGGACCCTGGTCATAGTCACAAAAAGCTAGCAACGGGTTCTTTTCAATGGGCCATACTGTTTCTTAACTCCATTCCCTCTCCCGTTGTCTTTCCCATGTATTCGATACATTTCCGTCGTTAATTTGACCAGGCAGGTTTGAATACAGAATAAAGGCGGTCTAAAACCACCCATTCGCTACTTAAGTACGTGTTTACGCTGGACCAGGGAAATAAAGACATTCAGAAAGGAAAAAGGTAACCAATTGTAAAGATGTAGACAAGCGCGTCTAAATATTACGGTGCCTCGGTGTTGTTTCGTACATGCCCCGTAGATGTCTCGCTCCTTATAAGATACGGGACATGTGCGGGACATCTGCGGGACATGTGCGGGACATCCTACTCTTTACCCTATCGTTCCTATTTACCGGACATAGGGGTACTAATTCCTTTCCTAAAGAAGTTGACACATATAACCTGGGAGTATCACTCATTCCAGCAATGGCGGCGTCCAACTACTCACAAAGGATTAGTAGCTGCTATGGATGGACGCAGCTAAGAGGGTGTTAATCATGATTATTAAAAACCTCAGGCGGCCTGGACAGCCTGGATGGCTTCGCTGCACTTCTTTACGATGACCTCGGTAAAAGTGATCGAACGGAATCGCCGTTTGCAATCGGCCAGTTGCATGACTATGGAGGAAGCTTCTTCCGCATGAAGTCTGCGGATGGGCTCGTGTTGAAGCGTTTTTACCATAAGGGGTAGTACCGCCCGGTAAAAGGCGTCAGAGGTGAGTTCCTCCCTGGCGAGGATCTTTAAGTCGCGCTGCGCGGCTATTTGTCTTTGCTCATCATCAGAATAATAGTCCTTTTCAGCGTCGGCCATGCGCCGGTCGAATGCCTGTTTGAGAATGGCCCTGTAGATGTAATCGTCCATCTCGGCGCCATTATCGATGGCATTTACGAGGTGACGGTTCTGCGAAAGAATATTGATTGCACAAGCGATAGCGTCGGCTGGAATACCGAGCTCGATTGATTTGTCATGGGTAGAGTACGGACTTTGGTGGATGGATTGGTAGGTCATGTTTGGATTTTTAGACGTTCAAAGGATGGTTCTGTCGCCGAAAGCACAGCATTAAAGATGCCAGAAGCCGAAAATGTTGATAACTCGCAAAATCAACTAAGAGGTGAAGGTGGTATTCTTGTGCGGAATCAAGTGTAACTAAGTGATCAGCAAAGTTCTTTTCCATTATTCATGTGTCGGTTTAATAATGTTTTCACCTTTTTCGGCGCTCTGTTTGCTTGAAGGGGCGCGGAATATCTATGAAACAAACAAGCCCCCTGCTCTTACTGCTTGCCGTTGTGAGTTTTTCATGCGGCTCCACTTTGCACAAGATCTTCGATCGTAACAAAACACCCCATGAGCAATATGCAGACAAGCTGGAAAACAAAAAGCTGGATGAGACGCCGGAAGGAAGAATGTGGCTGGCCGCATCTAAACAAGCTCTACAGAGTCCTTTGACGGTTGATTTGCCGTACAGGCAGAATGGCTATTTTCCATCGGACCGACCCCTGTCCCTTGGTCTGAAGTTCCATGCTAAGCGGGGAGAAGAATTGACCTTTAGTATTGCCAGGAAGAACGGTTATCCTTTCCCGATCTATTCTGACCTGTTCAATGCGAACAGTATTGATGGTAATCCATTGATTTCAATGGACACAGCAAGTTCACAGTTCAGTATCGAGGTCGACGAGACGACGGATTATATTTTAAGGCTTCAGCCTGAATTGTTTCGGAGCGGGCAATACACTCTTTCCATTTCCATAGGTCCATCGCTCGGTTTCCCGGTAGCATATGCTAAAGCCAATGTTGAAAGCTTTTGGGGAGATGATCGTGACGCCGGTAAACGTCGCCACGAGGGCGTTGATATTTTTGCGCCTAAACATTCGCCCGCCATTGCTGCTGCCGATGGATATGTCACAGCTGTGAGAGAAGGAGGACTTGGAGGCAAGACCGTTTTTCTAAGGCCGCAGGGTAAAGATTACACGCTGTACTATGCTCACCTGGACAAGCAACTGGTTCGCGAAGGGCAATTTGTAAAAAAGGGCGAAACAGTAGGATTGGTTGGTAACACGGGTAACGCGAAACATACCGGTTCCCATCTTCATTTTGGTGTATACACGGTGGCGGGTGCGATAGACCCGTTTCCTTTCATAGATAAGACAATACATTCCGCCGCTGAGGCTCCCGATAAGAATATGGCTGTTTCATTAAAGCTCATCAAATCGAGGAAGTTGAATGATAGCCTGGTGAAGGCGAATACAGAATTTGAACCGCTCGCTGTTACATCAAAGGGTTACCTGGCAGCTTTGCCGGATGGAAGAGTAGTAGACCTTCTCTTCAATGAGGTGAAGGCTACTAAGAAAAAGGAAAACATAAACGTGGCGGCAAAAAGGCCAAAGTCCTCAAGCAACCTTTGAGAATGACCGAGTAGAACCGTGGAGGAGAAGGGAAGGCTACAGAAGTTTCCCGTTTACGAGTTTTACGAGTTTGCAAATGATAGAACAAGCGCATACAGCGCTGAGAGAATATGGAGGAGCAGAAAGGCTTAATCAAAAGCGTTTGGATAGTGTAAAACCGAGAAAAATTGTTGTAGGCTTTTTTTAAAAACTAACGATCTTGCTTGCAAAGGAAACCAATGACAACATTTTTAAACCAGTCGTGGCCCTGGTATGTGGGAGGCGTGTTGATAGGCTTGATGGTCCCCGCCTTATTAATAGTGGGGAATAAATCGCTGGGCGTTTCTGCTTCATTAAGAGACATGTGTGCAGCATGTATACCATTCAGAATTCCGTTTTTAGATTATGACTGGAAGAAAGAAAGCTGGAACTTATTCTTTGCAGCCGGAATTGTACTTGGTGGTTTTCTTGCCGGTTATCTTTTTGCTGATCCTCAGCCGGAGCACATTGCCAACAACACTTTACATGCGCTTTCCCAAAATGGTGTTCAGTTCAACAAAGGCTTTGTGCCAAATGATATTTTCAACTGGTCGTACCTGCGTACGTTACCGGGCTTCATTGTTATAGTAGTGGGAGGATTTTTTGTAGGCTTCGGAACCCGTTATGCCGGCGGTTGCACCTCCGGGCATGGCATCATGGGCCTTTCCACTTTTCAATGGCCGTCGTTGATTGCAGTAGCGTCTTTTTTTGTCGGTGGTATCATCAGTGCTAACTGGTTGTTACCCCTCGTTTTAAATCTTGGTAAATGAGGAATCTTAGGTATTTGTTATTAGGAACAATATTCGGAATCATACTTTGCAAGGTGCAAGCCGTATCGTGGTGGCGCATGCAGGAGATGTTCAGGTTTAATGCCTTCTACATGTACGGTTTGTTTGCGACGGCGATTCCAACGGGTATGTTATCGGTATGGCTGATCAAGAAGTATAACATCAAAACGATTAGCGGCGAGCCGATCGTAATTCCCAAGAAAAAGTTCAACTGGGGTTATGTCATTGGCGGGTTGCTTTTTGGCTTAGGCTGGGCCTTTTCGGGCGCCTGCCCGGGGCCATTGCTGGCATTGATTGGTGCAGGAAAATTGGTAGTGATCATTGTTTTCATCAGCGCTTTGTTCGGCACGGCCGTATACAGTTGGCTGAGACCAAAGTTGCCGCACTAACAAAGGAATTTTGACGAAAAGCAGTCCCTGGTATTGGATATATTTACGCGGTACCTCATTTTTGCATCTTTTATAAACCATGACCAAGCGAGCCCTTTCCCTAACGGAATTTATTGACCTGCCCCAGGATGTTCAATTTGATGTTTTGCATAAGCACGGCGTCTATGTTGGTAAGCGTAAAATAGATGAAAAGACTGCGGTGCTATTCCAGCTACACGGCTTTTATGTGGAAGTGTTCTATAAACAATACCGTAAACTAATTGAAAGTATTTCCACTTCAGCCAGCACCGAAATATTGTTACCTTACCTTGACCAGATAAGTATCAAAGGTTTTAATGAGGGGAAAAAAGAAAAATAGTTAATCAATCCGGTTTATCGAAATTGTAATCAACAACCAAAACATGACACAATCTCTCCCACCGAAAAGTCTGGTACTTTACGCCGATGATGATCCTGAAGATATTGAGTTAATAAGCGAGGCGTTTTTATCGTACTCGCAGAATATTGAGCTGATGACCTTTCCGGACGGCGTAGAACTGTTGAACTTCATCGAATCAATTGATCCTTTCCATGCCTCTCCCTGTTTGTTTATACTGGACATCAACATGCCGCGTCTTAATGGGAAAGAAACCCTGCAGCGGCTCAGAACCATTGAGAGCTTTATTGATGTGCCGGCTGTGTTGTTTTCGACTTCAAGCCTTCCGGCGGATGCAGTATTTGCACAGAGCTTTAATGCGGGGTTCGTCACCAAACCGTTACATACGAACCAGGTTTACGTGATCGTGGATCAAATAATTGAACACTGTTCTGAAGACGTGAAGAAGAACATACGCGGCCGTAGAAACAACGGTAACGGTTAAGGCCGGTTAGCGAAATGATTTTAAAAGGGAGTGAGTGATCACTCCTTTTTGATTGTAACAACAACATTTTATTTATAAACGCTTAACATTCCATTTTAAAACCTTGGGTAAAGTGGATAGTCTTATATGCGCTCTTGAAACAAATCTGAGCTAAGCTTAAAATCAATCAACATGAAAAAACTTTTACCCATCCTTGGAATTACATTTTTAGTGGCAGCGTGCAATAGTGTGCCGGATCAGAAATCAGAAACAGCACAAGCCAGTCAGCCGGCTGTTCAGCAGGATACAACAGGAATGGCGGCGTTTAACGCCTGGAAAGCTCAAAATGAGCTTGCGAGCGTGACGCCGGTTCAACAGCCTCAGCAAGCACAGGCCGCTCCTCAAAAAACAAGAACGATCGTTAAATATGTCCCCGTGGCGCAGAAGACTACCAAGTCGACATCTACAAGCGCCCCATCGCCGAAGCCTACTTCAACCGAAAGCGGTTCAGGAAGCACAGCCAACAATGGCAGTGGTTCTATGAGCAATGAGTCTTCGCAAACAGCAAAGGTTGAAAAGAAAGAAGGCTGGAGCAAGGCTGTTAAGGGAGCGGTGATCGGTGGTGTTGCAGGTGCAGCAGGCGGTGCGATCATTAACAAGCAAAACCGTGTCGTCGGTGCTGTGATCGGTGGTGTAGTAGGTGCAGCCGGTGGTTATGGTATTGGTCGTCAAATGGACAAGAAGGATGGACGAATCGATTATTCGACTATCATGAACTAAATAATTCCTGATGAGAACACAAGAGAGGGGCAGTTGTTGCCCCTTTTTTATTTGGCCAGCGTCCTGGCTTTTGCTTTTGAGAATACATCCGTGAGATGATGAGTTCTTGAAACAGGATCAACTGTGTTACGATTACGTCTTTTAATTATATAGTAAGTGCTCAATGCTGCCGCCAATGCTACAAGACCCGCTACAATTTGCTTTGCTTTCATATAAGTTTTAGACAAAAAATTCAATTGCTGTGCCACCATAGATGAAGAAAAACCAGGCTCTTCAATCGGCTGGAACTAGCCATGAGACTGCTTTTCATAGATTCATAAAGTTTTCTTAGTGTTAGATTGTTTCTTTTTTTACCCGATTATTTCTACGGAAATTTGTGGCTCCAATTAACCAGGAAAACCCCCCAATAACCATGAAGAAAAACCTCCTCCTCCTTACAGCCATTGTCTGCCTTTCCGTAGTGTTCGTTTCATTTTCCAATGCCAATCGTTCTGTTAAAATGGTTGCGTCTGCAAAGGACAGTAGTAGCGTGACGGATTCGTCGATGGTCACGAAAGAAGAGGCTCTAAGCGAGAAGATCTACTCGAGTTTGAACCTACAAGAGGCTGGTTTGTCAAAGCAAGCAGTAGACTATGCAGTAAAAGGCTATAAAAAACTGGTCGACAGCGGGCTGGTGAAAAATCCTGAGTATTTGACCATTGTAGACCTGGGACAGTCTTCCCGCAACAAACGATTCTATATTCTCGACATGCAGAATGACGAGCTGGTTTGGAACACTTATGTTGCCCACGGCAGAAATAGCGGTGTAGACGTAGCTAAAAGCTTTTCGAATGATTTTAACTCGAACAAGAGCAGCCTCGGTTTTTACGTAACAGAGTCAACTTACAAAGGTAAGCACGGGATGTCGCTGAAGATCAACGGCCTTGAACATGGCTTTAATGATAATGCCGAAGCAAGAGGTGTTGTGGTTCATGGTGCTCCTTATGTCAATGCCGGAAGAGCGAACAGCGATTATATGGGCCGTAGCCAGGGATGCCCCGCCCTACCTGAAAATGAGTATGCAAAAGTGATCAATATCATCAAGGACGGCTCAGTATTATTTGTGTACAATCCAGACCCAAATTACCTGCAATCATCTGCTTTGTTGAATTAAGATCCAAAAGTCATATATATAACTGATGATGGTCATGATAAATCAATCATGGCCATTTTACTTTAGAGGTCCAAATTCAATATTCGAAATTGAAAAGTTTCTACGCGTGACCCCGCGATGTGCAGTTTGGCGTAGTGCTTTTCTTAACTAAAACGATGTTTGCCATGAAAAGAGTCATCCTCGCTGCTGCGTTAGTAGTAGCTATTAGCGGATTTGCAGCAGCTCAATCTACTTCCGCGAAAACGACCTCCAACAAGAACGAAAAGGCTGTGGTTAAAAAAGACACTAAGAACACCTCCAAGAACACAGTATTGAAACAAGAAACATCAGCAAACGCCAAAGCCGATTCTACCGTCAAGGTAGTACTTCCACTTCCGAAGCCTATTGACACAAGCTCAATGCCTCCGGTAAAGAAGAACGACGAACAATTCTAGTTGACGCGCCTATAATGTCGTTATTGGATCATTTTATTACGAATGATCTCCATCAGGTCTGATTTGTAATTGTCACCAATCAGTATTTCTGAGGTTACATTCTTTAGTCGTAAGAGATTGCCCTCAATTCCAGTAATTCTTGGAATGGGGATGATGAAGGATTTATGTACCCTGAGGAATTGTTTCTTTGGAAGGCGCTCTTCAAGGTCTTTCATGCTGGTGTAGACAAGTGTCTTCTTACCACCACAATATATCGCCACATAGTTTTTCATGCCCTCGATATAGTCGATCTCGTCGAGAGTGATCTTGAGAAGTTTACCTTTTGACTCTGTTTTCACGAAGATGTAATCGTCGTCCTGCCCTGGCAGCGAGTGCTTGTTTTCCTTGGATTCTTCCAGGTCATTGACCGCTTTTTGTACTGCCTGGAGGAAACGGGGTAATCGTATGGGCTTGAGTAGGTAGTCAACTACGTCGAGTTCATAACTCTCTAAGGCAAACTCGCTGTAAGCGGTTGTCAGAATGACTTTTGCCTTGCCGTTGATGGCTTTGATCAGGTCCATACCCGAAAGCTCAGGCATTTGAATATCAAGAAAGATAAGGTTGACATTTTTAGAGGACACCATCTGCAGCGCCTCGATGGGACTGGTAGTCGTATCTACCAGGTTCAGGTAAGGAGTCTGTTTGACATAATGCACCAGTATGTCAATAGCATGTTGTTCATCGTCAACAATAATACAATTGATCATAGTTTAGAGATGATTAGTTCTGTAGTGTAGAATTCGGCTTCGTCCTTTACGTTTAAACTGTAGTTGTTACCATAGGCCAGATCGAGTCGCTTCTTTATGTTATCAAGGCCGATACCCGTAGAAAGTTCTTTAGGTCCTGTCTTCTTCTTGTTGCGGCAATAGAAATAGAGTTTTGGTTCTTCTATTTTAAGGCATACTTCAATTGGGTGCTGGGTGCTTTTCAAGTCGCCATGTTTGAAGGCATTCTCCACAATCGTAATCAGAACAAAAGGAATGATCGTCGCGCCATTTACAATTCCTTCCACATTGAACCGCACATTCAGGTTATTATTAAAGCGAAGCTGGTTAATCTTTATCACGTTCCGCACGTGCTCTATTTCGTCCTTCAAAGGCGCTTTGCCATCTTTCGCATTTCCTTCGCTGAGTGCGTAACGCATAATGTCGGACAGGGTCAGTATTCCCTCAGATAACTCGGGAGAATAGGGTAGCGACTTGGCATACAGAAAGTTCAACGTGTTATGGAGAAAGTGAGGATTGATCTGCGCTTTTAGGAAATTGAAGTTAGCCTGCGACTTCTCCACCTCCAACTGCATCTTTTGTGCCTCCAGGATCTTTCGCTGCTTTCTTTCATCGCGCAAGTGAGTGAGGTAAGCAATTAACAAAGAGATACCGATAAAGAAAATTGTCGACAGTACATAAGTGAACACCATCAGGCCTGGTGTCATTTCCTGGTCTATCTTTTCACTGTTTACGGAAATGGTGATCTTTTTCGAAATGGCAAGAAAGTAGTTTGCAGCAAAGTACACCATCAGGACCAGTATTGCTATTACTGTGGGCCGGACGAAATGGCCAGTTGACCTCCTGCGGTTAAAAAGGTGGTAATAGCTGTTGATGGTGAAATAATAAAATACAGAGGAAAAGCCGACGGCGACAACCTGTGCAAAGAGATAGTGCCACGAGAGCACTTTATTCCAGTCAAA
>DATDNL010000738.1:0-2560 GCA_036518315.1 Flavisolibacter sp.
TGCAGCGGTTCAGTGCTGGCAAAATGGAAATTACAGTTTGGAGGACGGAAATGGACAAACGAAAACGTTTAATGTGAATAAATTAGCTCCGCCAGTAAATTTAGATAGTAACTGGGTCGTTGATTTCGATCCCAATTGGGGTGCTCCGCCTGAAATTAAAATGCCAAACCTTAAATCGTGGACCGATCATGAAAACGACGGAATAAAGTTTTATTCAGGCTCAGGCTTCTATCATAAAAACATTGATATTTCTGCCGCATGGCTTGAGAAAGGAAGAAGTGTTTACCTGGATTTGGGCGATGTACGTGAAGTAGCAGAAATAGTGGTTAACGGTCATTCGGCCGGTGTTTTATGGAAACCTCCTTTTCGAGCAGAAATTACTTCATTACTTAAACCAGGAGTTAATACGCTGAAAATTCAAGTGATCAATCTCTGGATTAACCGGCTTACCGGCGATAGCAAGCTGCCAGATGATCAGAAATATACAAGAACAAATATCAGGTCTGATGGATCTACTGCCATGGTGAAAGCAGAACCCTGGCACATAATACCTGCAGGCCTGTTGGGTCCTGTAAGGTTGATACCATCATTAAAAATTCATGTGAGAGACTAAGGAACTGACAGGTGGTTAAAATAAAAACCATGGCTAAGGCAAATAGAAGGCAGTCTGTCTCAACGAAATTTAAAAGTCTAATGGATGAAGATTAAGGCCACCATAATGCGATCTCTTTACTGTTTCTCCCTGGCCTTTTTCTGCTCCTGTATTACTGCACGTACGCAGTTTAATGCTGATCCCAATAATCATACTTCAAAAGAATTGAGTGCTTTAAACAGCCGCCTGTGTAAGGGCTGGAACACATGGAACATAAAGAGCGTACTGTCGCACGTGCTGTTACCGCAGGGTTTCGCCCTAAATCTGCAGCTAGTCAATCACCGGTCGGGCGAAATTTTGAAGGAAGCCCTGGTTGGACGGGAAAACTATGACACGAAGGAGCATGTCATAGCAGGACCTCACGCTTACGATGGATCGTATACGGAGCTGGTTGTCGAGTGGCAGGGTCTCCGTGTGGAGGTGCAAACGGCCACGCGAAACCATCAGCTGTATTTGCTGGCCAATCCGATCGGTTCTCTTCCGGGTGATTCACTGTTGGTGTATCCACGGATGTTATGGGGCCGCCAGGGAGAGATAAGCGTAAATGAAGCTATCATCAGCGCCAATACAACTTCCGGGGAAATCACGGTGAAGGTAGTTGGAGGTGCACGTACATCAACGACCGAAAATCTCAGATTTTCGCTGGCCCGACCCATTATCCTTAGCACTGATGCGGAGGCATCTGCAGGGGCGGTTGAAAAAATAATCATTGAAGCAAAGACAAAATTTTCAGCTGAAAAAAACAAGTATAAAGACCTTTCAGAAGTATACAATGCAATGCAGACAGTACTTGCATGGACGACTATTTACGACCCCGACAACAACAGGGTCATTAATCCTGTAAGCCGCACCTTTTCTAATGATTGGGTGCTATTTGATTGGGACACCTATTTTGCAGCCTACATGTTGTCGCTGGATAATAAAGACCTCGCTTATGCTAATGCGATTGCGATCACAAAAGAGATTACCAAAAAGGGGTTTATTCCAAATAATTCCCAGTATGGAAATAAAAGTGAGGACCGTTCGGAGCCTCAGGTCGGATCCATTGTTGTTAGGGAAATCTACCGGAGATATAAAGAAAAGTGGTTTTTAAGGGAAGTATACAATGAGCTATTGAGTTGGAACCGTTGGCGCGCCGCTAACCGCGATATTGACGGCTACCTGGTTTATGGCACTGATCCCTATGATTATGGCGACAATAAGTCTCGTTCGGCCACACAGTCCGGAAAAATGAAAGCAGCCAAATGGGAATCCGGGATGGACAATTCTCCTATGTGGGATGATGCCGTGTTTGATAGTACAACACATCGCATGCTCTTGGCTGATGTGGGATTAATGAGCCTTTACATTGCCGATTGCCGGAGCTTGTCTGAGATAGCTACAATTTTAGGCAAAAAGGATGACTCGAAAGAATTGACCGATAGGGCAGTGAAGTATGCAAAGAAGCTCCAGACGCTTTGGGACGATCGTGTCGGTCTTTACCTGAATAAGGATCTGACGACGGGGAAATTCAGTTACCGGTTATCACCCACTTTGTTCTATCCGCTACTGGCAAAAGTCCCAGATCAGCAACAGGCGTTCCGGATGATCAAAGATCATTTTTACAATCCTAATGAATTCTGGGGAGAATATATCATGCCTTCCATAGCCCGAAATGATTCAGCATATAAAGACAACCATTACTGGCGAGGTCGAATCTGGGCGCCGCTGAATTTCCTGGTCTACCTCGGCATGAGAAATTATAGTTTGCCCGCGGCTCAAAAAGACATGGTGGAAAAATCCAAAAACCTGCTATTGAAAACGTGGATAGCCGAGCACCATGTGTGCGAAAATTATCATGCTGATAACGGTCGTGGCGGCGAAGCGGACACCTGGAGTGATGCATTTTATCACTGGGGAGCGTTGTTA
>DATDNL010000739.1:0-2856 GCA_036518315.1 Flavisolibacter sp.
GAAAACCAGCCTGACGGAACGAGCGGCCGGTATCTCTTTCAATATTGTGATGGCCATCCCTCCTACGCTTGTTTTCATTTTCACCCTAATCCCCTACTTACCCATCTCGAAGCAATTCATCAACCAGATGTTTGCATTGATTCGCGATATTGTTCCGGGTGAAAAAAACAACGCCGCCATCATCACCTTTCTTCGCGACTTCCTTAATAAGCCCCGTAACGGGTTATTATCCTTCGGCCTCTTACTCGCCATCGTGTTTTCCAGTAACGCCATGATGGGTGTATTGCGCTCCTTCGACAAAAACTATCCCGGCTTTAGTAAACGAAAGATGCTCAACAAACGTAAAGTGGCTTTGCAACTGACTCTTATTTGTTTCTTCCTGATTTTTCTTTGCATCCTGTTGCTGGTCGCACAAAGTGCAGTACTGAAATGGATGGGTGTCAGGGGTGAAGGAATACGATCTATATTGGAAAATATTCGATGGCTACTGATCATCCTGCTCACGTTTTATATTGTTTCCCATATCTATCGGCATGGTCCCGCAGTGGCAAGGAAATGGCCCCTCATCACGCCGGGTTCCGTCTTTGCCACCACACTTATGATTGTCGCAACGGCCCTGGTCACTTACTATGTGAACCATTTCAGTAATTACAACAAGCTCTATGGATCAATTGGGGCCATATTCATCTTGATGTCCCTTATCTATGCCAACTCACTTGCCTTATTAATGGGTTTTGAACTGAACGTGACACTGACGCAACTCAAACTAAGAAGGGAAACCGGTTCCTGAGAATTAAGCGAAGCCTTTTTTCAAAAATTATTCGAACTTTGAATAGCATAAACATCACCCTACCTCACAAGGATGTGATGATGTCTTGGCGAATAGCAAATTCGAAAGTTTGATAGAAACCCCACCTTTAAAAGTCCTGCATATTTTGCGGGACTTTTATTTTAACCTGAACAGCAATTACTGCTAACTTCATTCACATGATCGTCTTCCTGCAGATATTTTTCTCTCTACTGGTCATCATTCTCATCATCCTTTTCGTTTTCCAGCCCAGGCGAAAAGAAGGATACGCATTGCCGGAGAACTACAGCGACATACTCGAAGACTACGTACGTTTTTATATGGACTTAGACGAATATGCAAGGAAACGTTTCGACGACAAGCTGGTAAGATTCCTGTCCTCGGTAAAGATCACCGGTGCCAATGCAGAAATAGAAGACCTTGACCGGTTGTTGATCGGTGCCGCTGCTGTCATTCCTACTTTCTACATCCCCGACTGGGAATACATCAACCTGAAAGAAGTGTTGGTTTATCCCGGGAACTTCAACATGGATTTTGAACAACACGGCCGCGAAAGGTACATATCGGGTATGGTGGGAACAGGCCACATGCAGAACGTCATGATCCTTTCCAAATGGGAGATCCGCCAGGGATTCATTGATGGGGGAAGTCATCACAACACTGCCATCCACGAGTTCATTCACTTGATCGATAAGATGGATGGAACATTGGACGGTGTTCCTGAATTGCTGCTGGAAAGAAAATTCGTACCTCGGTGGAAAGAATTAATTGAGTTGACCATGGACCAAATACGCAACGGCCAATCCGATATCAATCCGTACGGAGCCACAAGCCCGGTTGAATGTTTCGCAGTTATATCCGAGTACTTCTTTGAACAGCCCGAGGCATTCCGCTCCGCACACCCTGAGCTAAGTGATATGCTTCGAAGGATCTTTATCAGGAAATAAAGGCAACTAGTCTTTCGCTGGAACGGGCTTATTCAAAAACTCCAGGATAAAACCAGTTGTCAGTTCCGGGATGCGGCTACCTTCTTCAACACTACATACCTCCCCAATAAATGAACCGTGCGTTCCCGGCACGATCATCAACTCCGAATGAGGAATGGTCTTCGACATCTGCACCGTATGTTCACTGGTGATCACATCGCGGTCTCCGCAAATAATAAAGCTGGGCGCATTTATAGAGCGCAATTCTTCATCGCTCCAATCCTTGAAACCTTTCATCCTGTCCCTGTCCTTCGTAAACATGGCCATTAAACCATTTTGGTCGTTGTTGATCTGCAAATAATAGTCCTTCAAGAGTTGAGGCATGTTTTCGATGGTAGCCTGGTTCATCCCTTCAAAAAAACCTGCTATCATTCCTTCCCTCTTATAAAAGGCCGAGATAAGAACCAGTTTGCTTACTAAAGTAGGTTGCCTCATGGCAATTCGCATACAAGTGTTACCTCCGTTACTAAAACCGAGAAAGCTTGCCCTGTTTACATCCAGATGCCTGCACAAGGCTATAACGTCGTCAGCGTCCTGCTCAAATGATTCAGGTGCATCTCTGTCATTCGTATGGCCATGAGCCTGCAATTCCACCGCTACTACTTTATAGTGCTGCGCCAGCAAAGGAAGAATGCGACCGAATGAGGTTTGAATTGTAGAGCCACCACCATGTATTAAAACCAACGGTTGTCCTGAGCCGCGAACTTCATAATACATGTTGATACCGTTTACAGGAGCATAGCCGGTTAAGATGTCTCCGCTGTTTTCGTTCATATTAATTGTTTTCGTTGATAGCGATCCTATACTATTACAGGTTCCTTCCAAATCGATTGCAAGATCTTTTGATGAGTAAAGCTAATGAACCAAAGAAAATAGAACTTGGTTGAATAGTCTTAAATACGAAATTTACCAAAACGAACGACATGCCACGAACCATTATTGCAGGGATAGGAATGTATGTGCCCGAACGCGTAATTACCAACCAGGAACTTACCCAATACATGGATACCAGTGACGAGTGGATACAGGAACGCACAGGAATAAAAGAATGAAGGTTTGCCC
>DATDNL010000740.1:0-5481 GCA_036518315.1 Flavisolibacter sp.
CACAAGGGCAGACCTGTCAAAGGAATATATAGCCGTAGACTTAAAGCCAATCACTGAGGGCAGGGAAGAGGGCATGTTATTGCAGAGAGAAGATAGCGTTCACATCTCTTCGATTTTCGATTTAAAAGATACTACCAACATATCCAACAATGGTGCTGTCAGACTGCCAGGTACCTACCGCTATGAGGAAGGACTGACCTTGAGATCAATGATTTTGAAAGCAGGGGGATTTAGTGATAACGCAACAGGTACGGGAATTGAGATCTCGCGCAGAAAGAGAGATGTGGAGGTAAAGAAAGCAGGTAGCAACATTGTTGAACTAATTACGATAAACGGCAATAAGGACCTTTCCGGCACTTCCACTGATGTGGAGTTGAAACCCTTCGATATCATAACAGTCAAAGAGGATCCCTATTATAAGAAGCAGATCAGCGTAAAGATCACCGGGGAAGTGTTGATGCCGGCAGTTTATACGCTTCAAAGCCGTGAAGAAAGACTAAGCTCACTCATTCAGAGAGCTGGAGGGTTGTTGTACACCGCAAACATTGGAGGCGCCAAGCTGATTCGTCTCAAAAAAGAAAACGTTGACACTTCTGAAGTGAAACGACTTATGAAGTCGGTGGCAAGGGATACTTCAAACAGGAATTCAGCATTGATATCGAAGAATACAGCGGATGTAGCGATCGACCTGAATTATATCTTAAAGCATCCGGGTAGCGCAGATGATATAACATTAGAGGAAGGTGATGAACTGATTATCCCGAGGATCAACAACACGGTTACTGTAAATGGAGAAGTGTTCAAGCCCCTTGAGATCATGTATGAGAAGAGCAAGAGCATGGAAGACTATTTGAATGATGCGGGTGGGGTTACTCAATCCGGTAAAAAGGGAAGAGCCTTTGTGATCTATGCCAACGGAGGTTCAGCGAGGATCAAGAAACCGTTGGGAATTTTCAGGAGTTATCCGAAGATAGAGCCAGGCTCGAGCATTTTCGTGCCGGTGAAGCCGAAGAAGGAAGGGATGGATTTAGCTAAGGCAGGAATTCTAATCTCGGCGATGACGGGTTTAGTGACGGCGCTGTCGTTGATATTTTAGCAATAGTCGCGAGACAGAAAATAACAAGCATACATCGAGATCGACTGTCAGTAGTGAGGCGGATTGAACTAGAGCTTTCTGGTTTTCGACCTGTCTGCAAGATAAGTGGATATGCTTTATGATCGGTACCAAAAAATAGATGTGACTGAGGTGGCGAAGCTGTGTCGTGAGACCGCGGTCTCAATGTTCGATCTTCGGTGTCTTCGACAATCAATTCTTCTCTTGAATAACAGATTCACATGAACGCGCGACAAGATGATTTTTCTTTGAATGACATTCTCAATGTGCTTAGAGCATATTGGCGATTTCTATTAAAAAAATGGTGGCTGCTGATCTTAGTAGGATTAATCGGGGCAACCCTTGGCACTGTTTATTATTATAAGCAAAGCTCAAAGTATGAAGCAGTGACCACTTTTCTCCTCGAAGACAAATCATCGGGAGGAGGCGGACTTGCAGGCCTTGCTTCACAATTTGGATTGAATATTGGCGGTTTGAACAGTGGTGCGAGTTTCTTTGCAGGCGATAATATACTGAATATCCTTAAGTCGAAGAAGGTAATCAAAAAAGTGCTTTTAAGCGGAGTGGATGATACAACACAGAAGAAAGGACAGACACTTGCAGATCTGTATTTGGACTTCACCGGAATAAAGAAAGGCTGGCAGAGAGACCCTCTCTTAGCTAATGTCAGTTTCGCCCGTGCACCAACGCCTTTGACCCCACTCCAGGATAGCGTCTTGAACGTAATATATGAAACGCTTATTAACAACAATTTTTACGCCGATCGGACCAGTAAGCAAGGTTCCATCATAAAGGTGCAGATCACTGCGGCAAGTAGTGTGTTCGCGAGATTGATGTCAGAGCGCCTCGTGGGCGAAGCGTCCGCACTGTATTTTGACATTAAGACGGGAACCGCCGAAGCGAATATTCAGCAGTTGCAGCGGCGTTCAGATTCTTTATTGGTTGCGTTGAATAGAAAGTCATACAGTGCGGCGGCAAGTCAGCCGATTGATCTTAATCCTGCACTGCGGACTGCAGTTGTGAACAGCGAGATAGAAACCAGGGATAAAACAGTTTTGGCTACGTTGTATGCCGAAGTTGTGAAGAATTTGGAAGCGAGTAAACTTATGTTGTCACAGCAATCCCCTGTGATACAGGTCCTGGATAGACCAGAATACCTGTTGAAGGATATGAAGAAGGGAATGAAGTTTTGGATCGCAGTGTTTGCGGCAAGTTTTTGTGCTCTTTTCGCTGTGGGCGGTTTTTTCTATTTTATAAGAGTGGGCGAGAATGGTAAGTATCGAAACAGGTTTTCATTCCTCTAATCGACATTTTTAAATATACGTTTTATTGTCGCGTGTAGCCGAATTTGAAAGATGAGTTTCTTAAAGATAGATAGTTACAAAAAGGGCGCGATCACTTCAATCTTTTTCAGTGGAGTTGCAAAAGGGCTTGCTTTTTTCCAGAGTGTTATTATTGCGTTTTATTTCGGTACAAGCTTTCATACCGACGTCTACTTTTTTGTCTACACCACAATTACCTTAATAGCATCTTATATTATTTCGCTTAATTACCTTGTTTTAATTCCTGAGGCAATGAAATTAAGTGCCACTGTGTCCGACAAAGAGGCTCAAAGGTTTCTAAACTTGTTTCTTTACATTTTTGTTTTTTTGGTGCTATTGTTGGAAATCATCTTTTTTTGTAATCCCATACATTTCTTTGGTACTTTTTCCAAGTTGGATATCTCAATTCTGAATAGTGAGAAAGGAACAATGATATGGTTTATGCCGGTTTTGCTTTTGATTGTCCTTTCCGCCTACTTTACGGATATATTGACTTCGAAAAAATACTTTGCCCTTCCTCTAATTGTCAATTCCGTAAATAGCTTGCTGACAGTTATTTCTGTCTTTCTATTGCATCAATATTTTGGCGTTCGCTGCGCGATAATCGGAATTTATGTGGGTTACTTCTTTAACCTCGTGTGGTTAGTTTATATTTTACTGAGTAGACTGAAATGGGATTTTTGGTCTGTCAGTTTCAAACTCAGACGAGGGGTGCTTAGAAACATACTATATGCCTACCTGTCACAGGTAACTACGTTTCTCGGTAGTTTCTTCCCAATCTATTTAATCAGCAGTTTTTCCGCTGGGATAATGACGTCTCTCAGCTATGCACAGAGGGTCGGTCAAATACCGGA
This sequence comes from Flavisolibacter sp., assembly GCA_036518315.1. Taxonomy (GTDB): domain Bacteria; phylum Bacteroidota; class Bacteroidia; order Chitinophagales; family Chitinophagaceae; genus Flavisolibacter. The sequence goes on from DATDNL010000740.1 coordinate 3,291, forward strand.
ACAACTCATTATTTCACAAACAAGTTCCGTCTTGGGAATTAAATTGAATGAGCTTAACGTTACTAAACAGACGAATCAGTTGAATAGAGTATTGATAGAAGTTGCTGCGTCGACTTTGTTTTTGATTGTTCCATGTAGTTTTCTTTTGTTCTTGTATAGTGATAAGATCGTGGAAATTATTTTCATGCGTGGAAGTTTCGGTATGTCATCCGTACATTCAACTGCACTTTTGCTGAAATTTCTAGGGGTCAGCATTCCGTTTGTTGCTTTGAATGCTTTTTATAGCCGGGTCTTTATTGCTCTGCAGAAGATGAAACTAGCTTTCTATTCAGGCTTGATCGTTAATATATTATTTCTGTTATTGTTATATGTTTTGGTGAAGTTTTTCGGTCCGATAGGTTATCCCATCGCAATTACTACCTATTTAGCGGCGAGCGTTCTCGTTGTGTTTCCACTGCTGTTTTATTTTAAGATGCCAATAATTAACTCCGCAGCGTTACTGAGATGCGTTTTGCAAATATACCTTTTGAACCTCCTAATAAGCTTTCCTGTATGGCTGCTGATAGTGAATCATTATCAGCCGAATATCGGTTTTTACATTCTTTGGGTCATAGCATGCCTCATTATCGTGAACTATTACACAAAAACAAGCATGCACTTCTATCTCTTTCAAAAGACTATTCTTAGCAAACTTCTGTTCTTTAGATAAAGAACATTCTACTTTATGAGCAAATTAAAGCGCTACTTAGCTGCCACTTCTTACAGGTTTTCATCCTTTAAATACTTAGACAGACAAGTAATAGAGGTAAATGACTTTCGGGAATTAATGAAGTTGTTCCGATGGGAAATCGAGCCAGTCCTGGAAAGGCAGGATATGTATGATTGCAATTTTATTGAAGATCTAAATGAGAGAAAATTAAGAGACACAGAAACGTTGGCAACGGTTATGAGCAACGTGCAGCCGAAAACTGCGTTGGAGATTGGGACAGCGGATGGAATGGGTACCTTGCTTCTCGCTAAGAATTCTCCGTCATCTAAAATTTATACTGTAAATATCCCTCCTGAAGAAATTGAAGAAGGAGGTAGGTTCGTTACCTATGCCCCAGAAAGAGATGCGATCGGATCTGCATTTAAAGCGAGTGCATATAGCAAAAATATCCAGCAGATTTACGCTAATACAGCAACCTGGGAGCCGAACATTGGTACCATCGATCTTGCCTTCATTGATGGGTGCCATGACACGAAGTTTGTTTATAACGATACTAGAAAGATTCTGAAACACGCTAAAAAAGGAAGCTTTATTCTTTGGCACGATTTCAATCCTTCATTGGTAAAGAAATTTAATTGGATACATTCTGTGTGCAAAGGGGTTGATCGACTTTGCCGTGATGGATTAATAAACGGCCCAATTTTTCACATAAAAGATTCCTGGGTCGGAATCCACAAAGTATCTTGATGGAAAAGAGTGTTAAACTAAAAATAGTATACGCCTATACTGTTTTTGAATCTGCGGCATATGGTGATGTGCGGAAGATGAATGAGGAATATATCCGTAACCTAAATAGGTCTGGCTTTGATGTTGAAGGTTTTTGTTTAACGCTCAATCCTCCAAACGACGCTTTAAGTTTTAAAGAGCTGGATAGGAAATGGAAATGGGGCGATCGAACTCTTTTTAAGATGTACGAAGAGTTGGAAAAGAAGATCGATGGTAAGGATGTTCTAATCAATGCTTCGGGTGTAAATCTGCATCCTCAATTTGTGCAACAACTACCTTGTTTTACAGTATACCAGTGTTTTGATGACCCCGAAAGCTCTGAACATCGTTCTAAACCAACAGCTTTTGCTTATGATTTGTCGCTCGTTGGAAATATTGCTGAAGTAGATACTTATAAAAGCTGGGGTCTGAAGAATGTTGAATGGACCTGTCTTGGATTGATGCATGGCATTTTCGATAAGAACATCAATGATGAGACTATACTTAATGGCGAGCGCGATATCGATCTTTTTATGATGATTGATAAGAGTGCACCCTGGCGTAAAGAGCGGCTAGAGAAGATTGATGCAGCCTTTCCCATGGCTCATTTTTATGGAAAGGGGTGGAAACGGGGAATACTGCCTAGGGACAAAGAAGTCGAAATGCTAAAAAGAACCAAAATCGGACCCAATATCCATAACTCAACCGGTCCAATAA
>DATDNL010000741.1:0-3671 GCA_036518315.1 Flavisolibacter sp.
GTTACAAACATCAGAACAATGTCTGTACGTGCTAAAGGCTGTCGATTCGAAATGGGTAGGGCTGATTGTTGATACCGGCAATTTTAAAACAGCAGATCCCTACAAAGACATTGCCGAAGTGGTACCTTATGCAATCAACTGGCAGATAAAAGAAAGTGTTTTTGGCATTGGTAGTGAGGTGCCTACTGATTATAAGCGTCTCATCCAGGTTATCAAGGACGGCGGTTACAAAGGTTACCTGCCCATTGAGACCTTGCTGGTTCGAGGAAAGCCTTATGACCCTTTTGCATTAGTTCCTCAAATGTTAAATGAACTGAGTACTGCAATTAAAGCAGTTTACAAATAAGGATAAAAATTAAAATTGAAAACTGAACGATTGTGAAATCAATTTACGTACCAGTCGCTTTATTTATTAGCTTAATCTTATTGTGCGGATCATCAGTTAGTGCACAGACAGCAACTGGAGAAAAGTTTGCCTTCGAGCAAAATAGACGGCTGGGTCGGGGGGTAAACATTATTGGTTATGATCCCAGGTGGAAAGACTCCACCAAAGCAAGGATGCAGGAGAAGCACTTCACGCTCATTAAAAAGGCCGGGTTTGACAATGTACGAATTGTGATCAGTCCCTTTAAGTTTTCAATGAACGATTCAGCGTTTACTATCAACCCAAAATTTTTCGTGACGCTTGACTGGGCTATTCAGTCAGCGTTAAAAAACAAATTGATGGCCATTGTTGATTTTCATGAACATGGTGCCATGGGTAAAGATCCACTTGGTAACAAATCAAAATTTCTGTCGATGTGGAGGCAAATAGCAGAACATTGTAAGGGTTATCCCAATGACGTTCTGTTCGAGGTTGCCAACGAGCCCAACATGAAACCCGAGATCTGGAACGAGATACACCGTGAAGCTTATGATATCATCAGGCAGTCTAACCCGGGAAGGACATTATTGATTGGCTCCGTTTACGGCAACCAGATAGCGTATTTGAAGGACTTGAAACTACCAGAAAACGACCGAAATATCATTGTTGCTATTCACTATTATAGCCCAATTCAATTTACACACCAGGGTGCACCATGGTCGATCAAAAACAGAGACCTAAGTGGAATTGAATGGAAGGGAACTGCGGAAGAAATGAAGGCTGTTCAGCTAGATTTTGATACTGCATATGCATGGGGAATATCTCATAAAAGGCCCATAACCTTAGGTGAATTCGGTGCCTATGAAAAAGCAGATATGGCTTCACGATTGCGTTGGACAAATTACGTAGCCCGCCAGGCGGAACTCAGGAATTGGAGTTGGACTTACTGGCAGTTTGATTCTGATTTCGTGGTCTATGACATAGATAAGGATGAATGGAAGCTCGATTTATTGAATGCTCTTATCCCGAAGAAACCATGAACGCACCGGGAAAACAAAATTCATTGATCTGTGTTCATCATTCAGCCTGCTTGTTCCCAAAATGCCAAGAGTGTCTAATAGAAGCGACACAAAACTCTGCTATTAAATATCTCGATATCGAAGATGAAAGCAAGGATGTGCGCGCACAGTGCCGGTGAGTTTGACTGTATTGAAAACCTTGAGTTGAGTTCGAAAATTGAATGTCATGAAAGTAAAGATTAATCTAACCGGCTTTTTGTTACTGATCGGGTGTATTAGTGCATTCTGTCAAAATAAAATTGTTTCCACACTCCCGATTCGGCCCGGTAACCCTGAATGGCCAAGAGCATGGGTAAGTTACCAGGAGTGGGGCGGCAGTGACCTCGTAACGTCGCTGGAAAAAGATTTTGTTGATTTAAGAGCTCACGGTGTTGGTTTGGTTTCGATGAATGCACGTTCTGTTGAAGATGCGAAGATGAAACTTGCTCTTGCAAGAAAGTATGGAATGAAGTACCATATCCAGTTGAACAAGATGAACGAAAGAAAAGATATGGTGGAAGCGATGGGACTAACACCGGTTGACGCATTAATGATCGGAGGTGTTTATAAAGGCAAAGCAATCGATCGCTTTTTATTTGAGTTTACTCCTGCTCAACATTCAATCATCATTGAACCTCCCGTCTACAACGCAGAATTTGCCTATCGTTCAAGCGACACTACAGTTCCGTATGAAGAGCGGGAACGAAGCGGTCATTATTTCCCTGATATTCCTGATCCTGTCAAGGCCGAGATCATTGTACCCCTTAAATTATTTGATGGGCGGCAGCATTTAAAGGCTATTCCCGCTACCATTGAAGTAGTACCAGGCGATACAAAACTGGAGGAAGAAAGTGTAACCGCGGAAATGAAAAAGTATAATGAAACCAGGAATCGAAAATTATACAGGATCTCGTTCGACCTGACCGGTTTGAATTCTGCCCTGCTCGATAAAGTTGGCGTTGCCGTATACTGGCCTTTTCATGGTTCCGATAAATGGTATGTATTCGGACACGGCACTTTAAGTATGGCTGCCGAAACCACACGTGAAGGTGCAAGAAGAGATGCAAAAAAAGAACTACAGATTTGGACAGACGCAAATGGAGGTACATTTCCGATTGATGTTGTAATTGCTTCAAGAGTAGGGGATGAACATTTTTATATCACGAGTCATTTATATGAGCCAAACAAAGCGGTCAACTTTCCACTGTGGGATTATAGTGATCCGGCTTTACAGGTATACAAACAGAATGCGGGGAATATTGAGTATCCACGCACCTGGGGCTACCCCGAAATCTATGGTGCTGATGCTTATGCCTGGTGGTTGTATACTTTGCATCAGAATTGCGCTGGCTTTATAAGAGCAACAGTAGACGAAGCCGAGAAAGATGCGCCAGGTATTCTCCTTTTTAGAAATACTACGAGGGCCGGTGTGTTCTCTATTGCCAACGATCATGATGGCAGCGGCCCTGAATTACTTACACAGCAATTAAATGTTGTTCACCTTGATCCATATCCCGTTGGGGGTGCATGGTGGGGAGGTTCAGGGTACAGGGAAGACATACTTCGAGACATGAGTTATTATTCAGGACTTGCGAGGCGCTATAACCGGTTGTTAATTCCATGGATGCAGGCGCATGTTTATGGTGGGCCTTCCGGCCTTCAGCACGTCACTCCTGCACAGGTTAAGCGCATGGCTGGTGAGCAATATTCAATGGGCGTCGATGCTGTCATCTGGTTAGGCTATAGCCATACACAAAACACCACGTTTCCAAAAACAAGACCCGAAAGTTGGGAGGAGGCGGCTAAATTTCATAAAGAGCTCATTCAAAATCCCCCTCCGAAACCGAGAGCTAAACTCGCAGTCCTTCGATCCTATAAGGCATGGTCTTTAACAAGCTACGATGATAGCAGCATCTTAAATCCCCAGGATTGGTTGTTACAGCAATGGCTCGAGGTGTGGGTAATTAAGTTGAAACAGCCTTATGACGTTTTTGAGATCCCCCCGGTATTAACGATCCAGCAGCGGAAACGATTGGACGAGGAACTGAAAAAATATGATCATGTCGTTTCAACGATGGCGTTCAGAGATGCATGGGTTATTGGTAACAAGGAGGAGGAGAAAAAGATAAAACCAGGCGAAGCCATCAAATACCAGGATCAGTTTGAAAAAGATATAGCAAAGACGGGATGGCTAATAAAGGACAGATGAGACTTAGTTAGTTTCAATAAAAAGATGCTGATGTCGTAAG
>DATDNL010000742.1:0-3481 GCA_036518315.1 Flavisolibacter sp.
TCATATATAGAGTAAAGGAGCTAGCCTTACCTAAGAATTTAATTTTTCTTAGTTTTGCACTTCCAAAAACGGCATCCCTCATGTAGAATCGTTTCTTTCTCCATTTGATAAAGTGAATACTTACAATTCACTATTCTCTGATCCTCAAAGAAAGAAACATGCTACTACTCCAAAACGTAAGCTATCAGCATCCCAATAAAGAATGGTTATTCAGCAATATCAACCTTGCTGTCAATACCCATGAAAAGATTGCGCTTGTCGGCAACAACGGCACAGGGAAATCTACCCTTCTCAGGATGATCGCCGGAGAACTGGCTCCAGCTGGTGGCACTATAACTAATGATTCCAAGCCCTATTACATTCCCCAGCACTTCGGGCAGTTTAATGACTTAACCATTGCGCAGGCTTTGCGCATCGAAGATAAACTCACCGCGCTTCACCAGGTCTTGAAAGGCGATGTCAGTGAGGCCAATCTTGAGCTGCTCCACGACGACTGGACCATTGAAGAACGTTGTGCCACCGCCTTACAGCAATGGAACCTGGAGAATCTTGACCTTTCACAGGAGATGAACACCCTGAGCGGTGGTCAGAAAACAAAGGTCTTTCTCGCCGGTATTTCAATTCATCAGCCGCAAATCGTTTTGATGGATGAACCGACCAATCACCTTGATGCCGCGTCAAGAGAATTGTTGTACCGGTTTATACAAGAAGCAACTATGACACTCATTGTTGTCAGCCACGACCGGACTTTACTGAACCTTTTGCCTGTTGTTTGTGAACTACACTACGATGGGATAACTGTCTACGGTGGCAACTATCAATTTTATCGTGAGCAAAAGCTCATTGAAAACAATGCGCTCAACGAAGATGTAAAGGCCAAAGAGAAGGCCTTGCGCAAAGCAAAGGAAACAGAAAGGGCATCTCTCGAACGCCAGCAAAAACTAAACGCCCGCGGCAAGAAGAAACAGGAGAAGGCCGGTGTTCCGACCATCTTCATGAACACCCTGCGCAATAATGCAGAAAAGAGTACGGCTAAACTTAAGGACGCTCACACCGGGAAAATAGACGGGCTTTCATCGGAGCTCAGTGAGCTTAGAAAAGAACTACCGGGCGTCGATCAAATGAGGCTCACCTTCGATGATGCGTCATTGCATAAAGGGAAGGTCTTGATCACCGCCGAAAAGATCAACTTTCAATATAGCGACCAACCGCTCTGGACCAGGCCACTCAGCTTCGAAATCAGGAGCGGTGAACGCCTTGCTTTGAAAGGTGGCAATGGTTCAGGCAAAACGACCCTCATCAAAATAATGCTCGACGAATTGCAGCCGACAACAGGACATATTTACCGGGCTTTGACAGGAGCTGTCTATATTGACCAGGACTACAGTCTCATCGACAATGACATCACCGTATACCAGCAACTACAACGATTTAACACATCCGCTTTGCAGGAACACGAACTGAAGATCTACCTCTCGCGATTTCTATTTAGTAAAGAGGCCTGGGACAAGCCCTGCGTTGTATTGAGTGGCGGCGAAAAAATGCGCCTGGTACTTTGCTGCCTGGTAGTAAGCAACAAGGCACCTGGTATGATTGTACTGGACGAACCAACCAACAACCTGGATGTTCAAAACATAGAGATACTAACGGCGGCCATTCGTTCTTACCAGGGTACCCTGGTGGTTGTGTCTCACGACAAGGTGTTTTTAGAAGAAACGGGTGTAACCGGGGAAATGATACTGGATGAAATCCGGGGAAGTGATTTGAATTAAACGAGACCATAATATTTCGAGGACACTGGCCCCGAAAAAGAACCGTTTCCCTACCCATTCTTGCCGATCAACTAAACAATAGAACGTACCGGGTCTGCCCGCGTTTATATTCCTATTACTATTCGAGCCATGCGAACCCTGATCATTTCCCTTACTGTCGCCGCCTTATTGTTGGCCTGCCACAAAAAGCAGGAGGAGGCTGATCTATCTACACCTTCCATGGTTGGCAAATGGACTATCAATTCCGTAACGGTTGTTCCTTTTGATTCAACCGCCACACCCATAAATAATGGAACGACCTATCCTGAGCCTTCCTATTACTATTTCTCATTCACTACGGCGAACACCTGGTTGGAAAACCTCGCTCCCGAGCCGGCATCCGGTCTGGACGAAAGCGGCACCTACCAACTACACGGCGATACGAGTTTTACCCTGACGAATACCAATGCCCCGGCGAAAGCAGTAGAATGTAGAATTGACACGCTAACGAACGCCCAATTTGTTTTCACTTACCAGCGAAGCACCCTCTATAATGGAATAACGCCCGGCTACCTTGAATATATTTTTCACCTCGCAAAATGATGAGACCTCTTTTGATCAACCTTAAACCATACAAATAATCATGCGCTCCCTCCACCTACTGTTGATGATGACTGTTGTTCTGCTGTTCTCCTGCAAAAAGGAACACAGTCCCGGCCCCGTTGACCCCGTAGTATCAAAACGCATACTGCTGAAGGACATCACCATACCTAATCTTCCTTCTCCCTATTATCATTTTGAATATAGCGCGGACAGCCTTGCTACCAAAGCAAGTTTTGCTTCGGATTACACCAGGTATGATGTTCTCTATAGCGGTGGCAGGATCAGTGAAATGCGCAATAATATTCTCATCAACCATGACACCCTTCGGTATACCTATGACAACACGGGTAAGGTCACCATGATCAAGTTTATCAATACCTCTAATGCTGTCTACAGGCTTGTCTTCTTTAGCTATGCCAATAATCTTATTAAAGAAATTGAATGGGAACAACAAGTTCCAAATGTTGGTTACATCATTGACCGCACGCTCAACTTCACTTTCTTCCCCGACGGTAATGTACAAACCATCACCGAACACCGCCCTCCCGTCAATGGCACGCCCGATTACGTTTCCTTCAAAACATTTGACCAGTATGACGATAAGATCAACGTGGATGATTTCAGTTTGATACATGATGGCATACACGACCACCTTTTCATCCCGCAGGGATTTAGATTGCAGAAGAATAATCCCCGCAAAGAAAAGCTATCGGTAAACGGAACGGATCTATACACGATTGACTATACCTACACCTATAACAGTGACAACACCCCGTCTAATAAAGCAGGTGATTTCCTTTATTTGAGCGGGCAGTATTCAGGTCAACGGTTCCAGACCAATTCTTTTTACAGTTACTATTGAACGGTCAGGGGAATCAAATGGCAATGAACCGTACCCTAATAAATATTTCGCTCACCATGCGACCTCCTCTCATCTTCCTTGTTAATGCTCCAGTCGAGTGACAAGCGTCCACTTCCGATGACAAGGAAATAAATCAACAGCGCCAATACAAGCAGGGAAAGGGAGAGTTCAGAAAACTGGTTGAAAATATTAAGGAACAGTGCCGCCACTAAAATGGGTATTTGTACTGCGCAGGCCAGGCGTGTGAGAAAGCCAAGGATCAACA
>DATDNL010000743.1:0-4587 GCA_036518315.1 Flavisolibacter sp.
GCTGGCAGGCACAACCTTCTTCCGCATTCATAAATCTTTCCTGATTAACCTCGCACATGTTCGCGAATATTTGCGCGGCGACGGCGGCACAGTCATTATGAGCAACAATATGGAATTGGAGGTTAGCCGGAGGAAAAAAGACCAGTTCCTTGCCAAAATCAAGCAGTCATTCAGATTTTAATTACTTCAAATTCCTTTTGACTGCTTCGCCCTTGGATCTGCATTCTCCATTCAAGCGGAAACAATTCATCCTGTTCGTTGCTCTTTTTAGGATCACGACTTACCAGCCTTATATCAGTGGTATATTTTCTCAACTCTTTAGCCAGTGGTATTCCAATCGCACCGCGTGAGCCGATGATCGTTTGCATATGTTCGCCTTGCAAGTAGTCCTGTCGATTCTGATAAGTTTGCGGTAATGCATAGTGCAGGGACATGCTAACGGCATGCCCTTTAAATCGCCTGGCATATTTTTATCATCATAACAGCTTTCCGGCTTTCCCGTAACATGAACGCTATTTAAAAAGTAAAGAGCTGTATTCGTAAAATTCATTCCACTTAAATCGCCAATCGCACCTTCACCTTTACCGCAGAACAAACAGTACCTGCCTGTAATAAATGCGTTCGTACCGATGGGTGTTTCCCTGGGAGAACGAACAGAATCGTTTGATAGTTTTGTGCTGCACTTCGAAAAAAAGGAAAAGGAATTTCACGGATTAGTTTCATATACAGGTGTCTCTGGTGAGTGCCATACAAAACCGAGTAAGAAGAGCAGGCTTAAAATAAGTCTGCTCTTTTCGGTCGAGTATATTTATCCACGGCAGGATAAACGAGAAAAAAAAGTCCCCGGGCCACCATGTCTAAAACCAGGATTCATCGAGGTGGCAAAACGTTCACTGGTTCATCCGGTAGTCATTTTCATTACACCCCCGTACGCTGAGAAGGCGAATAATTATGGATCTGACCACCATCGCCAGGCGAGATATTTTAGAAAAACAAAAGCTTCCTCAAAAGCTTTATGCAAAGTTCTATGTCTATGGATTAAGAATCGCCTTCCGCTATTTACATGACTATGAACGCGCGACAGCGGTCGCCAATGTCGCATTTGCTGATATTTTTAAAAATTCCGGCTACCTCGAGTTTTACGGCGATGAACACAGATTTAAAGATCTAATTACCAAGACAACCGTAATGAAAGTGCTTGAAGTTTATGACTGGGACGCCACAGGTGGAGCGTTGAACATTCGGGCAGACCAAATGATTTGGCAGGCTTTATCGCCAGTCGACCATGATGCCCGCCTAGTCTCCCTTCTGGCACTCCTGCCTACTATGCATCGGGCTCTATTCAATATGCACGTAATTGACGGTTTCGCAATCAGCGAGATCGCTAAACACTTGCACCTCGCTGAAGCTTTTTGCGCATCGCAACTCCAGGAAGCAAGAACCCTCCTAAAAAACTTGGTGACAAATGACTCGCAATTAGGATAATTGGCTTTTCAAATAATCCATCATCATCTTAACGCCTTCTCGTGGACTCGTCGCTTTTATACCAAACCTACTTTCAAACTTGCTGCTGTCAAAAACATAATCCATTTGATTCTGGTAAAGCATCTCCGGAAACTCTCTGATAGTGGTGTTAAACAATCCTATCACCTTCAGCAACCATATAGGAATCAACTGTATCCGTGGTTCTACTTTTATGTCCTCCGCAATCAGTTCTATCCACTGCCTTGTGCTCAACCTTTCTTTGGTCGTTGGAAGATGCCATACCTGGTTATAGCAATCAGGTGTATTGCCAAGTAGAGCTGTGGCCTTCCCAGCGTCCGGCGTGAAGGTGTAGGTATGGATCTTATCGATATTACCGAATGCCTGCGCCTTCTTTCCCTTCAATAAGTTTTTTGCTGACGTTTCGGCCAACACACTTTTGTCAGTATCAGGACCATAAAAATCTGCTGCTCGCGCAATCATTGCGGTCAACGCTCCCGATTGCACCTCTTTCATGATCATTTCGTTCAACTGCTTCCTTACCATTCCTTTTTTACTGGGAGGATCAAGAGGCGACTCCTCTGTCATATGCGGGATGGCCGATTTGGCGTACATGTATACGTTATCAAAAAACACCAGCTTCGAACCGTGATCCTTGCACGCCCTGATTACCGACTCCAGGAACGGGGGCCATGTATTTTGCCACACCGATAGCTTGTAATCAAATCCAATGGTGACATACACAACCTCGCTCCCCTCAACTGCTTTACTCACTTCACTGAAGTTTCTTACATCAAGCGGAAACAATTCATCCTGTTCGTTGATCTTTTTAGGATTACGACTTACCAGCCTTATGTCAGTGGTATATTTTCTTAACTCTTTAGCCAGTGGTATTCCAATCGTACCGCCTGAGCCGATGATGGTTTGCATATATTCGTCTTTTAAGTAGTCCTGCCTAATCTGATATGTTTACGATTATGCATAGTGTAGGGACATGCCACCGGCATGTCCTTTAAATCGCTTTCACGTTGTAAAATTAGTAACAAAAGGACGGCCTGTCCTTCAACTCAAATCACTTCCGAATTTTCGGTTCGACTAGGTCCCAAAGATTTCCATACAGATCTTCGAATACAGCCACTGTGCCGTACTCCTGTTCCTGCGGCTCCCTTACGAACTTGACCTTGTTTTGTTTCAACACTTCCAAATCTCGCCAGAAATCATCCGTATGAAGAAAAAAGGCAACCCGCCCGCCCGTCTGGTTACCGACAGAAGCTGCCTGTCGATCGTTCGCTGCTTTAGCAAGCAGGATGAAGCAATCTCTGTTGCCTTGCGGAGCGATTAAAATCCAGCGCTTCTCTTCAGTCAACCTGGTATCTTCAATAATCGTGAAAAACAACTTCCTCGTATAAAACTCCAAAGCCTCATCGTAATCTCTTACAACGATCGTCACGTGTGCAAGCCTTTGATTCATAAATCGGATATCATTTACTATTGAATTGAATTGTCGAAATTAGCTTGCACCTGTCCAGTTGGATAGGTAGTACAACATCACCTTGGCTTCTCTTTGAAGCTAAAAAATTCGACTGCCAGAAATACTTTACCAACGATAGCTTCTCGTAATTGGATACTTAGGTCATATTACAGTAACCCAAACTGCGTTTCACCTCATTCATAACATGGTTATCCGATTATAGCCCTTAACCCCATTCGTCGCTTCCCGCCGGGACCCACTATGCTCCCCGGATACTCCCACGATACGCCCACTATACTTCCCCAAAAGCCCACTCTTTATTATGTTAAATAGAAGCAAGATACTTTCCTCCTAAATGGCCTCAACTCAAAACTCAAAACTCAAGACTCCAAACCCAGAACTTCTCTCACTCTTCCAATTTCACCACCAGCCCATCGTATCCCAAATGGATTCCTTCCGGTAACCTTGCCTCTACGTCCTTGTGCTTTCCCAATTGATGTGAAATGTGTGTGAAGTAAGCAGTAGGAATTTCCAGTTCTTGTACCAACTCAATTGCCTCCTCCAAATTATAGTGCGAGATATGTTTTTCCTTGCGCAGGGCGTTCACCACAATCACCTTACTACCCCTGATCTTCTTCTTTTCATTCTCCTCAATTCGATTGGCATCAGTAATGTAAGTAAAATCACCAAAGCGGAACGCGAACACCGGCATCTTTAAGTGCCACACTTCGATAGGAACCACCTCGATATCACCAATGGCGAAGGGCTCCATCGCAATCGTATTCAGTTCCAGGTTGGGCACTCCCGGGTACTTCTTGTCCGCAAAGGCATAGGCAAACTCCCGCATAAGCGCATCGATCGTCATCTGGTTCGCATACACCTGCATTGGCTGCTCCTGGAAGAAATTAAACGCCCTCACGTCATCAAGTCCCGCAATATGGTCTTTATGAGGATGCGTGAAAACAACGGCATCCAGGTGCTTTATGTTCTCGCGAAGCATTTGATAACGGAAGTCGGGAGTAGTATCAACAACGATCCTGGTGTTCTTTGATTCTACAAGGATGCTGCTACGTAGCCGTTTATCTCTTCTGTCAGTGGAGGTACATACGGCACATTCGCACGCGATCATGGGTATTCCTGTACTCGTGCCGGTTCCTAAGAAGGTTATTTTCAGCGATGGAGAACTCACCCGGCAAATGTAGAATGGAGAATCCAAACCGGGGCATCAGGATTCTTCATCCTGGTTATTAGCAGCGTGATATCGGCCCATGATATCATCAAACCATTTCCTGCTCTCAGCCGTCAACCCTTCCGCATCAATCTTCAATTGCGGGATCAGGTCAATCAATGTATTGATCCGCCCTTCTAATTGAAGAAATTTATTCAACACTACCACCTTCCGGTCTTCTAATATGCAAAACCCGCTCTGGAAGCTACCTCTTTCATACCTGACAATGTAGCCCGCTTCCTCTATCAGTGCTTCAATCTTATTAAGAGTTGTCTGCGTGTATTTCATGCCCCTGTGCCCCTAAGGGAAACTTAGATTTAATCAGTTATCAAATATTGTTAAGTCGCCTTCCGCGCTAACAAGTCAGCGCTGCAAGATAAAGAAGAATACTGTGACCCAAAGGTGC
>DATDNL010000744.1:0-2271 GCA_036518315.1 Flavisolibacter sp.
AGGGGAAAATATCTCGTCTACCCAAAAGTAAAGATGGGACGAAAGATCTTCTTCATGGGATTCTTTGACAAGACGGTACGTAAAGCGTTTGCCAGCTATCTTGGCTACTGTCTGAAAAATCCTTTGCGCTTCTTTTACCCCATGCGTGCGATCGGTATCGGTATCGTACAGGCCCCGGATATATTACCCGATGGTAGAATCGATATGTGTGACGACTGCCCGGATATGTGTGTTTACGAAGGCAAACTGGTCAATTCCTGCCGCCTCGATGAATGCCGTAAATTCGGAGGATTGCTACACCTCAACGTGGTATCTAAAGAAGCAAAGGAAATGATTACAGAGTTCCGCCAAAAGCTGGTATTGGACGAAGGTGCAATTAAGAGTTAAGCACGACAATAGATTTCAACAATACGACGCCATTAAAATAAGCAGCCAACTTCTACGGCTGCTTTTTTATGCCCTCCGTTTACTCATAGTTTCGTTGACGAGATAGTCGAACGACTTTAGAAAAAAATATTCGCTGGTCACATTCAATGGCGCTCCAATAGTGCGGTTACAGCCGTACTTATTTAAGATCAACTAATTTCGTTCATAATCATTGAAATGAAAATCTGGTTCTGGTCGATAGGCAAGGCTCACGATACTTACGTGAAGGAAGGTGTGACTGAATTCACGAAACGTGTCTCAAAGTATTTCCCGGTTGAGTGGACAATCATTCCTGTTCCGAAGAACGCCGGCATGCTTTCGGAGATGGACCTCAAGAAGCGCGAAGGCGAAACGATCATGCAGTGGCTTAAAGCCGATGATTACCTGGTCGCCCTCGACGAACATGGCAAACAATTTTCCTCCGAGGGATTGTCTGAAATTCTGCAGGTTCGTGCCACTGCCAGCACAAAGAACCTTGTTTTTCTTATCGGCGGTGCCTTCGGACTTGACGCAGCGGTGCTGAAAAGAGCCCAGGTGAAATGGTCCCTGTCCCAGCTAACATTTCCCCATCAATTAGTTCGATTGATCCTCGCCGAACAGGTGTATAGAGCCTGCACGATTTTGAAAAACGAGAAGTATCATCATAAATAGATTTCCGTTTCTGCCAATGCGATGATAGATTTGAGGCTTTAATTTTCTTCTGTGAACTTTTCATTAAGCATCACCCTTATAATAGTCATTATAACCTGTGTTACTTCCATCGGTGGCTTTTCTCAACAAAAGATTGTTGACGATTTCATCTTCTATCCGCCAGCTATCAAGCGTGGGCAGTATTACAGGTTTATCAGTCACGGTTTTGTTCATGCCGATGTAACACACCTGGCTTTCAATATGATCGCCCTGTATTCCTTCGGAGAAAACCTCGAAGACATATTCGCTTTTGACTGTGTCTTTGGGCATCTCGGTAAGATATTTTACCTGGTGCTGTACCTGTCAGCATTAATTGTCGCCAGCTTGCCGGACTATCTCCGCTATAAGAATCTCTACCACTTTAAGAGCCTGGGGGCATCGGGTGCCGTGTCGGCAGTCATCTTTTCATTGCTCATCTTTTTTCCACAGACACCGGTAGGCCTGATCTTTTTGCCTATAAGAGTACCTGGCTACATCTTTGCCGTTATCTATCTCGCCATTACTGTGTATTTGGACCGCCGGGGCGGAGGAAACATAAATCATTCAGCCCACTTCTGGGGCGCCGCCTACGGGATTGTTTTCACCCTTGTATGTTGCCGCTTATTTGCCAACTATTTTGATGTATACGATAATTTCATGACGCAGTTGAAATCCTCAAGCGCTGGCTTCACCCTGATATGTAATTACTAAAACCTCTTTTGTAGAATCATTCACTTTGAAACGGTCGTCAATTCTCATCCCTACGACCCAAAGAATCCTGTTGCTGGATTCCACCACCCATGCATTCTCCTTCTGGTTCTTAGGTAATTTTTGGTCGATAAAGAAGCGGCCAATCTTTTTTTTCTTGGGCATACCCAAAGGATAAAAATAGTCTCCCTGTTTCCACTTGCGGAGTATTAGAGGATAAGCTATCCTTTTTGTATCGAGTTGAGCGATGCTTTCCTTCTTTTGAAGGCGGAAGTCGTTTTTCGAAATGGTCTTCAGGTGAAGCCGCCCCCCCGCATAGCTAATTTTCTCCCTTCCTTCCTCGATAGCAATCGTATCTGTTACACCCGTGATGGGTGCAATGATCAACCAGTTGCGATGTTTGATTACCTGGTATCTGGCGTTCTCTATAAACCTTCCCGATCCACCCCTGCACAACGTCAAGACCTC
>DATDNL010000745.1:0-3934 GCA_036518315.1 Flavisolibacter sp.
TCATCGAGCAAGAGCAGGGGAGAGAGTCGCTTTTCTTCTTTAATGATCTCCAGTTCAGCCAACTTGAGGGCGAATAGCAAACTCTTTCGCTGGCCCTGGGAAGCGATGCTCTTAAAGGGTTGCTGGCCCATTTGGAAGACAAGGTCATCACGGTGAATACCGCCCGAGGTTCTTTGAAGCATCAGGTCTTTCTGGCGGTTATGCTTCAGTAGTTCTGCAAGGGTAAGATGGTGCATCTCGCTTTCGTAAAGAAGAGATACATTCTCGTATTTCTGACAGATGTCGTTGTATAGTTGCTTCACGATGGGTAAGAACCTTAGGAGAAACTCCCGGCGCTTCTCGAAGATCAGGTTGCTTTCTTTTGCAAGCTGTTCGTCGAGTACGTCCAATACAGAAAGGTCTCTGCCGAAGTTGTCGCTACAGGACTTCAGAAAAGAATTTCTTTGTTGGAGGATTTTGGTATAGTTGATCAGGGATTGTAAATAATCGTGGTCAAGCTGGGAAAGAAGGGTATCGACAAACTTCCTGCGATCCTCGCTGGCGCCGATAATAAGCTGGATATCGTCGGGGGCGATAACGACACAAGGATAACGGCCAATATGTTTTGAGAACTTGGTGTAGAGGTCATCATTAACGGAGAACTCTTTTTTACCTGTTTCTCTTAAAATACAAACGGCTGTTTCTTCCTTACCGTTCAGATTGAAATGCCCTTGTAGCCTGAATCCCTCGTGCCCATGGTGGATATTTTGCTGGTCCTGGCGGGAGAAATAGCTTTTGGTGAAACACAAGTAGTGGATCGCATCAAGCAAATTGGTCTTGCCGACGCCATTGCGGCCGGAAATCCCAATGATCCTCTCGGTAAAGGTGAAATCAGAGTGAAAGTAGTTTTTAAACTGAAAGAGTGATATAGAATCCAGTCGAAGGCTCAAAGGCTATTTTTTGTAAAACGCCAAAGATCGAGGAAAAGCCAATATTAAGAGCAGTGCATGTACCGGGTGTTCAAAAGATCCAGGACGATCAACGCTTAAGAGTTTAAGGTTTGGATTAGAAGCGGGTTCTAACCACTGCCGTTGTCGGAAGGCTTAGGGGCCAAAAATATCCCTAAAGTTTGTTGCTTTAACCCGTCTAAACGGGAAACGGGCTCGCAGGACCTTAAAAGTCCTGCCCCAAAACTTCCCATTTAAGCGTTGATTCCCTTATTTTTGCGGCTCAAATTTGGAGCCTTGGCTAAGTATACTAAAGAGACGTATTTGTACTGGTATGAATTGATGCAACTCATTCGCCAGTTTGAGCTCACTGCAGAAGAGAAATACAAGATGGAAGGAAAGATCCGCGGCTTCTTTCATGCCTACGTAGGGCAAGAGGCCATTGCCGCCGGATGTATGACTGCTACCCGCCCTGAAGACAAATTCATTACTGCCTATCGCGACCACGGGTTGGCTATCGCTAAAGGTATTTCTGTGAATTCCTGCATGGCCGAATTATATGGCAAGGCGACGGGATGTGCTAAGGGCAAGGGAGGAAGTATGCACTTCTTCGGAAAGGAAGAAAACTTTTATGGTGGTCATGGAATTGTAGGTGCACAGATAGGAACGGGTGCCGGGTTGGCTTTTGCTGAAAACTATCGTGGCACTGATAACGTAGTACTTACCTTTTTTGGCGATGGTGCTGCCCGGCAGGGTATTTTGCACGAAACCTTTAACATGGCTATGTTGTGGAGTCTTCCTGTTATTTTCATTTGCGAGAATAACAATTACGCCATGGGAACGTCTGTACAGCGTACTTCGAACATTACTGATATCTACAAGTTGGCTGACGCTTATGAAATGCCTGCTGACGAAATCGACGGCATGAGTGCTGAAGCGGTGCATGAAGGCGTTTCGAGGGCTGTGAAAAGAGCAAGGGAAAAAGGCGGCCCCACTTTGTTGGAAATTAAAACGTATCGTTACAAAGGACACTCGATCTCGGACCCACAGAAATACCGCACCAAAGAGGAAGTAGAAGAATATAAATCAAAGGATCCCATTACGGCACTTTTGAAGACCATCTACGATGGCAAGATCGCTTCCGAAGAGGAAATCAAGCAGATCAACGAAAGAGTAGATGTGGCGGTTGCAGAAAGCGTGAAGTTTGCAGAAGAGTCACCATGGCCTGATGACAGCGAAGTTTATAAAGACGTCTATGTTGATCAGAGCTATCCTTTTATAAAAGACTAAACCACCAAAAACAAATATTCATTTTCATGGCTGAAGTAAAACACCAGGTACGTCATACGTCTGAGAGCGAGCAGGTGATTGAGCGTGCAAAAGATTTCTGGGCAAAATATGGCAAGATTACAACCGTAATCGCGGCTGCAATTATTATCCTGGGCGGCGGCTGGCTCGCCTATAAATACATGGTCGTAGTGCCTAAACAAGAAAAGGCCGCGGAAGCAATTTGGCACGCCGAAGATTACTTCGCACAGGATTCTCTGCAAAAGGCATTGAAAGGTGATGGCCAGTCAGCCGGCTTCGAAAAGATCGCCAGCCAGTACAGCGGTACTGACGCCGGCGAATTGGCCAACTATTACATAGGCGTTATTGCTTTGAAGCAAGGCGACAATAACAAAGCGATCAAATCCTTGAAAGCTTTTAGCACAAATGCGCACCAGGTGCAAGCCAGGGCTTACAAACTTCTCGGTGATGCTTATGCTAATTCAGGTAAGAACTCCGATGCTCTAGATAGCTATAAAAAGGCTGCTCACGAATTTGAGAAAGACAAAATGAATTCGTCTGAGTACCTGATGCTGGCTGCGTATTTTGCCGACAAAGTGCTTAACGACAAAAAGCAGGCAGAGGAGTTATATAAAGAGGTTCTGAATAAATATCCGAACTCACAGGCTAGTGACGATGCAGGTAAATACCTTGCCCAGATGGGGATCTATAAGGTTGATGAAAAATAAAGTGAATGGCTGACGTTAGTAACAGCAAATTATTTAAAAGCATCGAGGACATCCAGCAGTTGAAGGATGTCCTTGTTGTTTTGGTGAAGACCGAATGGAATTCTGAAATAGTAGATGAATTAGAGAGAGGATGTCTTAAGGTATTCGGCGAGTATGGAATACAAACGAAGACCCTTGTTGTTCCGGGCGCTATTGAAATTCCTTTTGCCATACAGCAGTATTCAGAGACGCATAACGCGATATCTGCTTTTATTGCGCTCGGATGCGTGATCAGGGGCGGAACGCCACATTTTGAATATGTTTGCCAATCGGTAACGCTTGGAGTTACACAATTAAATCTTTCCCTTACCGTTCCGGTGATCTTTGGAGTGTTGACACTGGATAATTTAGAGCAAGCCAAAGAACGAACCGGTGGAGTACATGGACACAAGGGAGAAGAAGCTGCCGTCACTGCTATAAAGATGATGATACTTAACAAGCAAATTAAAGCGAGCCATTAATGAAAGTCCAGATTTTCGTTCCGTGCTTTGTAGACCAGCTCTATCCACAAACTGCAATGAACATGGTGAAGCTGCTTGAAAAAGCAGGTTGTGAAGTTTCTTATAATCCCAACCAAACATGTTGTGGACAGCCGGCTTTCAATGCAGGATTTTGGGAGGATGCAAAGGATGTTTGCAGCAAGTTCCTGAAGGACTTCGATGCGAACCAGGTCATTATTGGGCCGAGTGCCAGTTGCGTGGGTTTTGTAAAAAATTACTACGGTCGGCTTTTTGATAATTCTTCGGTACATAACGAAGTGAAAGCCATTGGCGAGAACATATACGAGCTTTCAGATTTCCTCGTGAACAAGCTTGGAATCACCAATTTTGGAGCAAAGCTTCCGGGAAAGGCTACCTATCATGACTCGTGCGCAGGACTGCGTGAATGCAAGATCAAGAATGAGCCGAGAGAGTTGTTGGCTAATGTAGAAGGATTGGAGCTGACCGAATTAAA
>DATDNL010000746.1:0-6788 GCA_036518315.1 Flavisolibacter sp.
ATGAGGGAGGTTGTAGTCGTAATCCCTTATTAATATACTGTTTGCTCTTGTTTCCATGTGCGGCTAACTGCTGCATTTAGAGGTTATAATAACATGAATTAACGTGTATGCACCTGTTTTCCACACTGCATTCACATCAAAAACCCATAAAAACTTTTTTCATCGTCTGAAATCCTTACCTGTCGGGCTTTTCCTCGTGTTTGGACGTGTGGAAAAATATAACAGTCGAAAAAGACTGTACAAAAGTGGGAAAAAGTGTTATTTTGTGTCAATCTAAGCCACCATTCCCAATCCATTGAAAATGACAGGCTTCTTAGGCGAATTTGAATCAACCCTGGACGCAAAAGGTCGCTTTCTCCTACCAGCAGGCTTAAAAAAGCAACTGCCGGAGGGCGAAAATACACGTTTTGTTATCAACAGGGGTTTCGAGAAGTGCCTAACCCTGTATCCCCGCCAAAGCTGGGAACCGCTCTTCGCCAGGATCAGCACGCTGAACGATTTCGACCCAAAAGTCAGGGAGTTCCGGCGGTTCTTTTTGAACGGCGCCACTGAGGTGGAACTGGACTCAGCAGGACGACTCTTACTACCCCCTAATCTAAAAGACTATGCTGGACTGGAGAAAGATATCACACTGGCCTCGGCAGTAGACAAGATCGAGATCTGGTCATCAGAAAATTACAAGAAGTTCTTTGAATCATATTCACCCGAAGACTTTAGCACGATTGCTCAGCAGGTAATGGGTGGGAACAATGAACAGGGAACAAGGAGTTAAGAAAAGGAGTATGTCTGGTCACTCACATTATTCATCATTCTTTATTCCTTGTTGGAAAGCATGAACGAATCATACCACGTCCCGGTATTGTTGAATGAGGTTCTTGAGAACCTGGATATTCAGCCAGCCGGCACTTACGTCGATTGCACTTTCGGTGGTGGAGGTCATAGCCGGGCTATTCTTCAACGCCTAAACGATCATGGAAGGCTAATCGCTTTTGATCAGGATGAAGATGCCAGGCAAAATCTTCCCGGCGACAAACGCGTTCTCTTTGTTCCCAACAACTTTCGCTACCTGCAACGGTTCTTGCGCCTGAACGGCATAGACAAAGTAGATGGAATACTGGCAGACCTCGGCGTTAGCAGTCACCAGTTCGACGAGGCGGAAAGAGGTTTTTCTACCCGGTTCGATGCTTCTCTTGACATGCGAATGGACCAACGGCAAACAAAAACGGCTGCCGACATTCTGAATGACTATTCCGAGCAGCAGCTCCACAAATTGTTTGAGCAATACGGCGAAGTCACCAATTCCAAAACCCTCGCAAAAACCATTGTTGAAGCTAGAAGAATAACGAGCATAACGACGATCGAAAATTTAAAGAACGTTCTTGCTCCAATCGTAAAAGGCAATCCCAACAAGTATTTCGCGCAGGTGTTCCAGGCTCTGAGAATAGAGGTGAATGATGAAATGGGTGCGTTGAAGGAAATGTTAGAACAGGCTCCGGCCGTTCTGAACCAAGGTGGCAGAATAGCGGTGATCACCTTTCATTCAATCGAAGACCGGATAGTGAAGACTTTCTTTAAGGACAACACTTTCGAAGCACCCGACGAAAACCCGTTTGCAACGACAGAACGGAACAGGGTTCTGAAACCCGTGAATAAGAAACCAATCGTTGCAACAAACGAAGAAATTAAAAGAAATAGTCGGTCCCGGAGCGCTAAGCTTAGGGTAGCCGAGAAAATATAGGTAGAAAACTGGTAATGGAATCCAATAACAAGAAAGAAAAAACTAAGGCGTATCACTTGAAACGGTTGCTCAACTACAGGGCGATCGTTAAACAAATTCCCTTCTTCTTGTTTCTGGCCTTCCTCGCAGTTATCTACATATATAATGGTCACATGGCAGATAAGACCATTCGCAGCATCAGCAAGACTAGTAATGAATTGAAAGAATTACAATTTGAATATAAAGATGTGGAAGGCGATGTTTTGAAGAGGAGTAAACAGAGTGAATTGATCCAGGCAGTAGAGCCGCTGGGGTTGAAAGAGTTAACAACACCACCGGTTGTTTTAATTGACAGTAACGAAACAAAATAATAAACCAATAACCGATTGTCGGAGTGGATGTAAAACGCGACATACTGTGGAGAGTGTATCTAAGCTTTCTTGGGGTGGTGCTATTAAGCTTCATCGTGTTGGGTCGCGCAGTTTACATTCAGCGAGTACAGGGCAACTATTGGAGAAGCATGTCCGACAGCATGCACCAGAAGTTTGTTGAGCTCGATGCAGAAAGGGGAACTATCTATAGCGAAGACGGCGAAATGCTCAGCACCTCAGTTCCTTACTTCGATATTTATATTGACTTTGGCGCGGATGGCCTACGCGAGAAAAACGGCAAGCGCTTCAAGGAAAATATCGACTCCTTCTCGATTTCTCTCGCTAAATTCTTCCACGATAAAACTTCTTCGGAATACAAGAAGGAGTTGAAGAAAGCCTATGCAGATGAAGACCGTTACTACCCGCTACGCAAAGCGCTAACCTTCGAAGAATATAAACAATTCAGGACTTTCCCTCTCGTTCGACAGGGGCGTAATAAAAGCGGTGTCATTGCCGAAGTGCAAAGCAAACGTCTTAATCCCTTCGGAATGCTCGCCAAAAGAACAATAGGACTTGCAAGGGACAATGCCCAAAATGTTGGCCTTGAACGTACCTATGATACCTTATTAAAAGGGACTACAGGAAAACGCCTCGTCCGCTTCCTCTCAGGTGGCGCTGCTGTACCAGTTGACGGTTATGAAATTGAACCGGAGAATGGTAAGGATATCATTACCACGCTCGACATTCAAATGCAGGACATCGTTGAGTCTGCATTAATGAAGACATTGGTACAAAGCCAGGCCCAATACGGTACTGCCATCGTCATGGAGACCAAGACAGGAAAGATCAAAGCACTGGCAAATCTTGGAAGAACCAAAGATTCTACCTACACAGAAGGATTAAACTACGCCTTGCAGGCAACTGAGCCTGGGTCAACTATCAAGCTCGCTACACTGTTAGCCGTCCTTGACCATGGTTCCAGCACTATCAACGATCTCGTTAACATTGGCTCGACGGGCAGCGCCTATGTGGGTGTGCGAAATGTAACAGACGATGAAAGATCAGATAAACCCTTGCTTACACTTCGCGAGTGTTTTGCACGCAGTTCCAACGTGGGAATGAGTATGGTAGCGTACAAAGCGTTTGCCAATGAACCGGACATCTACAAAAACTATTTACACAAGCTCTACCTCGATAAAAAGACGGGAATTGACCTGGTAGGAGAAGGTGCTCCCGTCCTTCCCAAACTCAAGCGCAACAAAGAAGGTCTGCATGCGATGGTTACAGCAAGCTTTGGCTATGCGATTCAGGTTACACCTCTGCAGACGCTCACCTTGTATAATGCTATTGCTAACGATGGAAAGATGGTAAAGCCATACCTGGTCAACAGCATCAAAAGCAACGGAATCACCGTCAAAGAGTTTTCGCCTACGGTGGTTAATGAACAGTTGGTAAAACCTCAAATTGTCAAAGCCGCAAAAAGTTGTATGGAAGCTGTGGTCACAGAAGGAACTGGAAAGGACGTATTTAAAGATTTCCCCTTCCCCGTAGCGGGCAAGACCGGTACAGCGCACGTGGCAGATGGCGTACATGGTTATGCTGACGGAATATACCAGGCAACCTTTGTTGGCTATTTCCCAGCTAATGCACCTGAATACACATGCATCGTTGTCATTAAAACCAAACCACACGCCGCCATACACTTCGGTGCGCAGTTATCCGCACCTGTTTTCAAAGAAATCGCCACCAAGTTGTATGCACAATATGTGCAAGGGAAAAAAACAAGCCCGCTGCAACTGGTTGCAGACAGCTCTTTGTATCAGTATGCTGGCTACACGCCGGACGTAAAGAATGTCCTTGCCACTCTCAATATAAACCATGTCGATTCCTCCTACAAAAGCAGTTGGAGTTGGATATACAACAATAACTATAGGACTGTAGTCAAGCCTGATCCCGTTTCTAAAAACATAATGCCCGACGTAAAAAGCATGACAATGAAAGATGCTTTGTACCTCCTGGAAAATATGAATATGAAAGTGGTAGTGAAAGGAAGAGGTAAAGTGGTCGCACAGGACGTGCTGCCGGGAACTGTCCTTAGTAAAACACAAACCGTAACGATTTTATTGAATTGAAGAAGTTAAGCGACATATTATATAAGGTATCCACTGTTGCACTGTCGGGCAACACGAATATTGATGTGGTCGACGTTCAAATTGACTCACGAAAGGTGCAAAAGGGAAGCCTTTTCGTTGCAGTAAGAGGCGTTGCGGTAGACGGTCACGAGTTTATTGAGAAGGCAATCAGTCAGGGTGCTGTCGCAATAGTCTGCCAGGAAATGACTTCAAATAAGAAGGATGATATCACTTACGTTCAGACGAATGACAGCGCAGAAGCGGCAGGTATAATTGCCCATAACTTTTATGACCAACCAACCGCGAAGCTGAAATTAGTTGGAGTCACCGGCACTAATGGGAAAACTACCATTGCAACGCTCCTGTATAAACTCTTTACCTGCCTCGGCTACAAGTGCGGCTTACTGAGCACGGTTGAAAATCAAATAGCCGGCAAGATCATACCTTCCACACATACCACTCCTGATGCTATCAGTCTAAATGCTTTGTTGAAACAAATGGCAGATGAGGGTTGTGAATATGCATTTATGGAGGTCAGTTCGCATGCCATCCATCAAAGAAGGATTGCAGGACTGGAGTTTGCGGGTGCTTTGTTTAGCAACATCACCCATGATCATCTCGATTACCACAAAACCTTTGACGAATACATTAAAGCAAAGAAGAGATTCTTTGATGATCTCTCCCCATCTGCCTTTGCCATCACGAACATAGATGACAAGCGGGGAAACGTGATGCTTCAGAATACCAGTGCAAGAAAATACAGTTACAGTTTAAAGACTGTTGCTGATTTTAAAGGAAGGATTTTGGAGAATAGTCTTACGGGGTTGGTGATGACGGTTAATGAACAGGAAGTTCACTTCCGCCTTATTGGTGAATTTAATGCGTACAACCTGTTGGCTGTTTACGGTGCTGCAATTTGCATGGGCCAGGACAAAGCGCACGTGTTACAGTGTTTAAGCAATACAACAGGTGCAGAAGGAAGATTCGATTATATCATTTCACCAAAAGAAAAGGTAATTGGTATCGTGGACTATGCACACACTCCCGACGCATTAGTAAATGTGTTAACCACTATCAAAAAGCTGAAGCAAGGACACGAGCAAGTGATAACAGTTGTCGGTTGTGGCGGAGACAGAGACCGGACCAAAAGACCTGTGATGGGAGAAGCCGCCTGCGAGTATAGTGACAAGGCCATCTTCACTAGTGACAATCCACGTGGCGAAGATCCGCAGGAAATATTGAATGAAATGGAGGCAGGACTTAATAGTGCTGCGAGGAGAAAGTTCATTTCAATAGCCGACAGAAAGCAAGCGATTAAGACTGCCATTAACATGGCTGGTCCACAAGATATTGTTTTGATTGCCGGCAAAGGGCATGAGAAATACCAGGAGATCAAAGGAGTAAAACATCACTTCGACGATAAAGAAGTTTTGATGGAAATGTTTGAATTACTAAATAAATAACAGAATGCTGTATCACTTGTTTGAATGGTTTAAAGCTCAAAACATCCGGTTCCCGGGAAGGGAACTGTTTGGCTTTATCACGTTCAGGGTGCTACTGGCAGTAATCCTTTCGTTGGTGATTACCACTGTTTATGGCAAAAAACTGATTCGCTTTCTCCAAAAAAAGCAAATTGGTGAGTCGGTCCGTGAACTGGGTTTAGCTGGTGAACATCAGAAGAAAGGTACACCGACAATGGGAGGTATCATCATCATCCTCGCCATTCTTATTCCAACCTTATTGTTGGCGAACCTGACCAAGGTCTATATAAGGCTGATGATCTTCAGCACTCTTTGGTTAGGCGCGATTGGTTTCATTGATGACTACCTGAAGCTTCGTGCAAAAAGGTTAGCACAAGAGCAGGGTGTCGCTTATAAAAAAGGCGACAAAGATGGATTGGCCGGATGGTTTAAAATATTTGGACAGGTTGCACTAGGTGTGACTGTTGGAGCGACACTCTGGTTCAACAGCAATGTAAAGACCTGGAGGGAATTCTTAGGAACCAATCCTCCCCCAACCGCCCACCAATGGCAAAGTCCGAACGGTAAGAAACACGTATTCGTAGATACAAAGACGCCCGTTACAACGATCCCTTTTGTAAAGGGGCATGAATTTAATTATTCAAAATTGCTTCCGGAGTCAATGAGAGACTAAGCCTGGGAACTTTACATACTTATTGTAATCTTCATTATTACTGCCGTTTCCAACGGTGCTAACATAACCGACGGGCTGGACGGCTTAGCGACGGGCACCTCGGCAATTATTAGTACCTGTCTTGGAATATTCGCCTATGCCAGCGGAAGCCTGGTCTTCGCAGATTACCTCAACATCATGTATATACCCAATCTTGGCGAGCTATCCATATTCATCGGAGCCATGATTGGAGCCTGCGTGGGTTTTTTGTGGTACAACTCTTACCCGGCCCAGGTGTTCATGGGCGATACGGGTAGCTTAACATTGGGTGGCCTGATTGCTTCACTTGCAATCATAGTTCACAAAGAGTTACTCATACCACTCATTTGCGGTGTGTTCCTCGTGGAGAATATTAGCATCGTGCTGCAGGTTAGC
>DATDNL010000747.1:0-2870 GCA_036518315.1 Flavisolibacter sp.
TTGAACTTCGGACTTGGAGCAGGCCCTCCTTTGTAAACGTTCAGGTTTGAGAAGACGAACACGTTTTTTCCAAAAGTCGGGGTACAATCCGTAAAGCTGGTCACGATATCGCTCGATGACCACCCCTCACCCTTATCGTAAGACGAGGAATACATGTACTCACCAACATTCACGGCATACCCCGGGTTCAGCCTGTCCCTGAAATACTTCCCCGCCGTGTACATAAAATAAGCATCCGGTGTCAGCGACGTTCCCGAAACATTATTCGCAGTATTCTGCAACCTGAGATTTGAAGAAGGATCTGTGTTAACCGTTAAGAAATAGGCTGCCGTGTCTGTCTCTAAGCTCCACTTATCATTTAACTGCCAGTTAGGGTCACGATATAATTCCCTGTCAGGCTTACCGTCGTTCATCTCTCCCCAAAACTCTATATAATCGGAAGCCGAAAAAGTACCAGAGGAAACAGAAGTATAAATTGGAATCTGCTTGCCGTTTCTCCACAATTGAAAATAGTCCGCAGATGTATTTCCTAATCCAGCTGCGGACAAGACAGATTGGGAAATCCGGTATAAACCCGTTTTTCCGACCTTGAACTTATAATACGTCTTGGAATAGTCAATCCATTCATTGTTGTATACCTGTGCCTTTGCTATAAAGCCAGTCATAAGCAGTAAGCCAAGCAGTAATTTTTTCATGAAGCGAAGATTTAGGTACGGTTATTTTTTCTTTTTGGACTTATCATTAACAAGGTCCAACTGCAACGAAAAAACATGGGTAAACAGTGGATTCGATTGATTTGCCAGGTTCGTAAAGGCATAATCAATCCTGACATTCTGAATTTGAAAACCAACTCCGACGCTTGGCTGATAAATCC
This sequence comes from Flavisolibacter sp., assembly GCA_036518315.1. Classification (GTDB taxonomy): domain Bacteria; phylum Bacteroidota; class Bacteroidia; order Chitinophagales; family Chitinophagaceae; genus Flavisolibacter. The sequence continues at coordinate 875 of DATDNL010000747.1, forward strand.
AAACCTTCTTCTCATTCAGAGTATCTCCATCAGCCAAAGCCTTCTGAAAATTGTTGATCCCCCCACGAACAAATACTATCTTATTGATATTCAGCTCAAGTCCCATCTTCGGGTCCGCACTCACCGGGTCAGCACTTATTAAGGTGTTTCTTTGTCCATCAAATGTTAAGTCGACATTCGCCTCGGCCAATAAACTCAGTTTTTTGGACAGGTAAAAATCATGCGCCGCCCCTATGACTAGTCTCGGAGCCGTAAGTTCAGTCGACTTCACCGGAATTTCATTATTAGTCAAGTAAAGTGCCTGTTTCTCCTTGTCCGTGAAGCTGAACGTCCATGTATTGAAAGTCGTAGTAATATCTCTTCCGGCAAACCCGAATCTCCATCGACCTGTATGTATTTGGAGACCTGCATCTAATCCAAAACCCCATGCCTTGGCAAACTTGCCCACATTTCTATGTATAACCTTCGCATTTATCCCAAAATCAATGTTCTTATTCTCCGATTCCTTGAGTTTCTGCGCAAAAGAAAGAAGGAAAGCATAGTCAGCAGAAGAAAAAGCCTGAATATTATTGTAGTTGATTGATCCATCCGGTTCCACCAAAAACAAGGTATTCATGATATCATCCACAGCAAACCGAAGCCCAGTAATAGCCAGTGTTCTTTTATTGTTCGACAGGGGAAAAGCTATACTCGCGTAATCGTATTTTCCAATACCTGCGAAATATTCAGCATGCATCAGGTTAACACTGGGGTGATCCTTCACGCCCGTAAGTCCGGCAGGATTCCAATAACCGCCCGTCCCATCTTGTACCGAAGCAACTTGTGCGCTCCCCATTGCCAAACCGCGGGCGCCAGCACCTATATTTAAAAACTCGTTAGAGTACTTTCTAAATTGGGCCGAAGCAGTCAAGTTTATGGTGAGAATAGGAATAATAAGCAGTAAGAACTTGATTTTCATTTCTTCGTTTTTCGGATAAGCAATGGATTTATGGACGTATTATCAAGGGTTTTGGCTGCGTCGACAAATGTAATTCTTTCATTTTCAAATTCATAATAGCAAAGCAATCAAAATGACCTTATTGAAAACGAAAGACTTAGGTTCAAATTGCGTTAGGCTGCCTACTTTTGCCGCCTAAGATTTTTAGACATGAATATCATCGAAGAATTGCGGTGGCGCGGGCTGATCCAGGATATTACGCCAGGCACTGAGGAACAGCTACTTAAGGAAAGAACCTCGGGGTATGTTGGCTTTGACCCCACTTCCGATTCTCTTCATATCGGGAGCTTAGTACCGATACTGTTACTAGTTCATCTGCAAAGGGCCGGTCATAAACCCATCGCGCTTGTAGGCGGCGCCACGGGAATGGTTGGAGACCCCAGCGGCAAAAGCCAGGAAAGAAACCTGTTGAGCGAAGAAGTCCTGAACAAGAACCTCGAAGGAATCAAAAAGCAGCTCCGCAAATTCTTAGATTTCGATTCCGGCAGCCTTACAAGTGCCGAAATGGTCAATAATTATGATTGGTTCAAGGAAATGAACTTTCTACAGTTCATACGGGACGTAGGAAAACACATTACGGTAAACTATATGATGAGCAAAGACAGCGTTCGTAAGCGTATCGACAGCGAGGTGGGAATTAGTTTCACAGAGTTTACCTACCAGTTAATCCAGGGCTACGACTTCTACTGGCTCCATCAAAACAAGAATTGTAAGCTCCAGATGGGTGGAAGCGATCAATGGGGAAATATAACAACCGGTACAGAACTGATCCGCCGTAAGGCTGGCGGTGAAGCCTTTGCATTTACTTGCCCTTTGCTGACCAAAGCCGATGGAGGTAAGTTCGGTAAAACAGAAAGTGGTAATGTCTGGCTGGATCCTGAGAAAACGACTCCTTACCAGTTCTACCAGTTCTGGCTGAACGCGGCAGATGCAGATGCGGAGAAATGGATTAAGATCTTCACTTTCCTCCCGCAAAACGAAGTCAATGACCTGATTGAA
>DATDNL010000748.1:0-5391 GCA_036518315.1 Flavisolibacter sp.
GATGCTGTTAGGTTTCGGTGTGAAAGCACAAAGCGATCTCCCATTGCAATACACCGACAATTCTGACACGACCAAACCAATGATACTCTACATCTCCGGCGACGGGGGAATGAACAGCTTTACAACTTCATTGATTAGCTCGCTCAATCAAAAAGGCTACGCCGTTCTTGCGTTGGATGCAAAAAGCTACTTCTGGCACAAGAAAGAACCGGCAGAGTTTGCGAACGCCATGACACAGGCAGTGAGCAGTTATATGCGCAACAAAAAGAAGAACAGCTTCGTGGTGTTGGGCTACTCTTTCGGCGCAGACGTAGCCCCATTCCTGGCTACGAGGTTACCTTCATCACTTGCCAGCAAGTGCAAGGGCGTTTTAATGCTTTCACCATCAGGACACACTGACTTCGAGATAAAGATCATGGACATGTTGGGCTGGGGCAGTAAAAAAGAAAACAACGTAATTACGGAATTAAATAAGGTCGCTTTACCCGCCACTCTCTTCTTTGGACAAGACGAAAAGGACTTTCCCGTAAATGACGTTACGATTCGCAAACAGGTGGTTGTAATGAATGGCGGACACCATTACGACAACGACACCTCCGATCTCGCCAATGAGATCAGTCACAAAATCAAATAATTTAGAGTCAACTTCGTGCACGATGGAGTACGAGCAATTGGCTTTCGAAGAATTAAGACGTTGGCAGAAACAGATGCTACGCAGACCTTCTGTGCTCAATCACCTCTCGAAGAAGATGCAGGAAAAGCTGAACAGCTATATTCCCGAAAAGGTGCATGGCGTCATTACATCAGCTATCAAACAAATGGTACGAGGCGTCCTTTTCGGCGCTCAACAGATAACAGGGAAACCGGCCGCGGTAGATACCCTCGAACATACAGAAGCAGCGGTAAGAAAGCTTATTAAGAACTACAGGCACACTGCAGCCGTCGAGGGAGGTGTGACAGGTGCTGGCGGGATATTATTGGGTCTGGCAGATTTTCCAATACTCATTGGTATCAAGTTGAAGATGCTTTTTGATATTGCTCTTTTGTATGGTTTCGATGTGAAAGACTATAAAGAACGGGTATATATTCTGCACATTTTCGAATTAGCCTTCAGCAGCGCCGAACACAGGCGTAATGTCTTTCTGCAAATGCAAAACTGGGAAGAGAAAAAGCACCAGTTACCCGATGATATAAACTCATTCCAGTGGCGCCCTTTCCAACAGGAGTACCGCGACTATATTGACATTGCTAAAATGGCGCAACTAGTCCCGGGAATTGGTGCCGTTGTTGGCGTTGTGGCCAATTACGCCCTGTTACAGCGATTGGGACGAACAGCAATGAACGCTTATAGGATGCGGCTGTATGGGCATTGACTATTGCTTCGTATCCAAAATCACCGGCGTTCCCTTTCCCATCATAATCACCTTAGCATTCTGAGACTTAGCAATTTCCATGGTCGCTTTTATCTGCTCGTATTGTAGCTGCTTGTCTGTAAGGCTTTCGCTAATTATCCGTTGGTAGTCGGCAATTCCCTGCGCTTCTACTCTCTTACGGTCGGCCTCTTGTTTTTCTTTCTGCAATACAAACTGCATCTTCTGTGCATCCTGCTCCGCTTGTATTTTTTGCTCAATGGAACCTTTTACCGCCGCAGGCAGGGTTATGTTTCTTACTAAAAGAACTTCCAGTACGAGCCCTCTCTTCTTGAACTCGTCATCGATGGTCTTGAATATTCTCGCCTGGAACTCATCTCTTTTTGTTGAATACAGGGCCACCGCCTCATAGTATACTGCATTATCGCGGATTTTGGTCCTTGAAACCGGGCGAATGATCTTGTCCTCATAGTTGGCACCGGTCTCCCTGATAATTCTTGGTGCTTCGGATGGCAATACGTGGTAAAGTACACTGAGATCGATCGTGACTTCCAGGCCATCGGCTGTCAGCACACGTATAGCATCATCACCACTTTTATGGCCCTCATCGTTGATACCGCTCATAGTATAGTTCTGTGTTCTTACATCCAGCCGCTCCACTTCGTACAATGGGTTAATCACGTGAAGTCCGCTGGTCAAAATCGTCGGCTGCACTTTACCAAACAACTTGGTAACCCCCACAAAACCGGCATCTATCTGTACAAAACTGCTGATGACAAAACCAAGCAGGATGAAGCCGATTGCAATCATAGTACCTACACGAGAGAACCCGGCGACAGAAGGCGTGGTTCGTAAAGCAAGCGCGACAACCAGGATGAGCACGCCAAGAACAATGAATATCATAAACAGATAGTTTCGGTAAATGTAGAAAACAATCAATTGAGTAAGCCTGACTAAAGTCCTAATGCGTACTTCACCTTTGTAGCCGCCCAGGCCGAAAAAGGAAGAAGGACGATAAGGAGCAAACCAAGCCAGGTACTAAAGATGAAACCAACGACTACAAGCAGAAGGAAATACCAGGGATACAACAGGAGCAAGCTGGAAGTAAGCACCGAGTCATAATGACCCGTTTTCTTAAATGCTTCTGCAAACAGCTTACAGGGGTAGAACAGGGGTGCATGCAAGATCCAACCCGCCAGGGCAGGAATCATCAGCAAGTACAAAGAAGTGTCGGGCCTTGCTCCAAACGTCTTACGAAGGGTGTGCTTGTCCTTAGGATCGATCTCGTATACCATTCCCTCGAGTTGGTGATTCAGCTGTTCATTGAAGGAGAGCAACAACTTCCCATCGGGTTCATGCTGCAGAACGGCATTCTTGTCAATAGGTTCGCCGAAGAACAGGTGCACTTCCTTGCCAAACTTTTCGAACGAGCTATAGTTGAACGCCGTTGGCAACACAGTTAGGGGGATTCCTTGCTTCCACGAAGTGGTTGCCAGCCTTGCCGTTCCTTTCTTTAATGGCCGCAAATGCCATTCGTTCTCGCACCTCCCTTCACTGAATATCAGGACAAGACCGTTCTGCCTGAACACCTCGCGACAGGCATCGAAGGTGGTATAGTTGTGCCCAAGATTCTCGGCTCCCTCGCTGGTCCGGTAAACTGGCAGCAACTGCAACTGCCGAAGCAGGATGTTCTGCCAGTTCTTTTTAAAAGCGTCCCCACGTGCCAAAGAATACAAAGGCTGATCCAGTAATGTAGTCAGTATGATCCCGTCGAGAAACGAATTCGGGTGGTTTGACGCAAACAATAATGGACCCTTACTCTTCAAAACCTCGGGCTTATTGATGACGATCTTTGTACAGTAGATCTTTATCGCAAACCTGGCATATCGTTTCAGCAGTGAATAAAACACGGCCTGAAAAGTAATCAATAATCACCGATGACTCAAGCTCCTATAGATCGATATGTTTTTTCCCATATGCATTCCACCTCATCACTCATTACTCATCCCTCATCCCTCACAATTCACCATTCACCACTCACCATTCCTCATTATCTTCGCACCGCTTTAATTTTTGAATATGCTGCCTAAGTACAAACGCATTCTTCTCAAACTTTCCGGTGAATCTTTAATGGGTGATAAAAGCTTTGGCTTCGACACCGCCGTGCTGAGTCAATACGCCAAGGACATCAAATCCATTACTGAACTGGGCGTACAGGTGGCCGTTGTAATCGGCGGGGGTAACATTTACCGTGGAATGAATGAGGCCGAAACAGGGATCGAAAGGGCCCACGGGGACTACATGGGCATGTTGGCGACTGTCATCAACGGAATGGCTCTACAGGCAGCATTAGAAAGAGTGGGAGTATACACCCGCCTTCAGAGCGCCATCAAAATGGAACAAATTGCTGAACCGTATATACGCAGGCGCGCTATTCGGCACGTGGAAAAGGGACGTGTGGTGATCTTTGGTGCCGGAACCGGAAACCCCTACTTCACCACAGATACAGCGGGCTCTCTCAGAGCTATTGAAATTAAGGCCGACGTGATCATGAAAGGCACAAGGGTGGATGGCATTTACACTGCCGACCCGGAAAAGGATCCCAACGCCACCAAGTTCAACGTCATTACCTTCCAGGAGTGTATTACCCGCAAGCTGAACGTTATGGACATGACTGCCTTCACACTCTGCATGGAAAACGAATTGCCCATCGTCGTATTCGATATGAACCGGCCGGGAAACCTTAAAAGGGTCGTCACCGGCGAGAAAGTGGGCACCCTGGTCAAGGGCTGATTCGTTATTTTACGATTAGCAAATTCAAAAAAAATACTTAGTTTGTTCCCCGAAACTTACTGGAACTAACTGATGAACCTCATCTCTATTAACCTAACCCTAATCGAAGTTATTGTTATACCCATTGTGGTAGCAATCTTCGGAGCCGCACTCTACTTCTTCATCACAAGCCGCAAATCTTTACAGGAAACCCTGAAGGCTACAAGGAAATCAACTTTCACTCCAACCAAAAAGGAGCCAGAACCTGCGCCAAGACGAGTGACTGCCCTGGAACTGGAAGAACAGTTTTCCCGGATGCGGTTTGAAACACCTGTCTCTAAACAGGAAAGAACCGAGCTTCCTATCAAACGGTCTACTCAAAAAGAGGAATTGGCAGTGCAGGACCTTAAAAATACTATTGCACAACAGCAAAGAATGTTGGACAGCTACCTGCAAAAAGTAGAGGAGCTCGAAAACGAAGGACGCGACGAATTGAACGAGAAGATCGAAAGCCTCGAAAAGAAAACGGACGAACTGATGGCCGTCATCGAGGAGAAAGAAGAAGAGATTAACGAGCTTCGCCAGCAAGCTGACGCTGGTGAAAGGATGGCAGCAAAGATCGAAGAAGTGTACCAGGAGTTTGAACTGCTGCAATCTAAAATGTCAACTCTCGAGAAGCAAGCTAGCCGCGCCAACAACCTCGCTATCGAACTGGAAGACACCAAATATTCTTACGAACAGGTACATAAGGAACTCCTTCGCAAACAGGAAAAGCTGGAAGAGATCATGGATGAAAACCAGCGGATGCGCCACCTCAAAAATGAGCTGGAGGATAAACTGTCCGAGGCCAACCTTCAAAGGCAACAACTTCAAAAGAAAGTTCAGTTTCTTACAGAGCTAAATAATGACATGCAAAGCATCTCTGACACCAACAAAAAACTGCAGACAGAACTACGCCGCATCGGCGAATTGGAGAGCATGCTGAACATGATGGCCGAAGAAAGAGACTTCCTCCTCCGCAAAAAAATGGACAGGTAGTATTGTAACTTTGCGCTTCAATCAACTTTATGGATGCCGCAATAGCAGATCTGCGAAAAGAATATACTTCAAAGAATTTACTCGAAACTGATATCGAAAGAAACCCTATCGATCAATTTCAAAAATGGTGGCATGAAGCCATTAACAGCCAGATCGACGAAGTAAACGCTATGACCTTGGCTACTGCCTCCAGTGACGGGATGCCTTCAGC
>DATDNL010000749.1:0-3206 GCA_036518315.1 Flavisolibacter sp.
AGTAACAAAAGAAAAAAAAGCCAGCATTTTTAGCACTCACGCTGGTAATGAAAAGAACACAGGTTCTATTGAGGGTCAAATTGCTTTACTCACCGAAAGGATGGCTCAAATTGCAGCGCACCTGGGCGAGAACAAAAAAGACTTTTCTACTCACCGTGGTTTAATGCAATTGGTAGGTAAGCGCCGTCGCTTGTTGAACTACCTGCAAAAACACAATCTGCAGAGCTATAGAAGCCTCATTGAGAAATTAGGAATCAGGAAATAAGATGAATATATTTATAAGCTAACATCCCAACTACAACGGTTGGGTTTTGGCTTTTATAGCGTCTTAGTTTCTTACCGATTATCCATCCACAAAAAGGACTTATGTTATCACAAAAATTCAGTAAAACATTCGATATAGGTGATGGCCGCGAGATCACCATTGAAACGGGCCGTTTAGCCCGCCAGGCCGACGGCTCCGTTACCGTAAAATGCGGCAATTCTATCCTCTTAGCCACAGTCGTAGCCACAGAGGAACCCAAACCCGGCCAGGACTTCTTCCCCCTGAGCGTTGACTACATGGAGAAATTCGCTTCTGCGGGACGAATTCCGGGTTCTTTCTTCAAAAGAGAAGGAAGGCTTAGCGATTACGAAATATTGATCTCCCGTCTCATTGATAGGGCCCTCCGCCCGCTGTTCCCCGACGATTACTTCTGCGAAGTACAGGTCATCGTGACCCTTATTTCTTCAGATAATGAGATTATGCCCGATGCCATGGCTTGTTTGGCAGCATCGGCAGCTTTGGCTGTTTCCGACGTGCCTATCCAGGAAATCATTTCCGAAGTAAGGGTGAGCAGGGTCGACGGCCAGTTTGTTGTCAATCCTACCCGTAGCCAAATGGATAAATCCGATATGGACTTTATCATCGCGGCTACCGAAAAGAACATCATGATGGTGGAAGGCGAGGCAAAGGAGTGCAGTGAAGAGGACCTCGTGAAAACTCTTGAAGTGGCGCACGAAGCTATTCGCAAGCAAATCAGGGCACAACAGGAACTGAGGGATATGGTAGGTGCCGGAGCCAAAAGAGATTACAAAAAGCCAGAGGTAAACGAAGAGCTGAAAAAGCGCGTCGAAGAACTGGCAAAGTCTAAGATCGAGGAGTTCTCAAGAGCGAAACAGGCGAAGGCAGTTCGCAAGGAATCATACAAAAACCTTTTCGAAGAGATCAAGACAACTCTCGCAAAGGACGCCAACTTACCGGAAGGTGAGGAGATAGACGATCAGACAAAGAAACTGGTTAAGGGTTACCTGGACGACCTGCAATACGATGTTGTTCGCGACATGATGCTAAACGACAAGATTCGCCTCGACGGACGTGGCCTCGAAGACGTGAGGCCACTCGATATGGAAGTGGATGTTTTACCGACTCCACACGGCGCGGCTTTATTCACAAGAGGTGAAACACAGTCACTTACAACGGTTACTTTAGGAACGCCTTTAGATGAATTACTGGTAGAAAGTGCCGCAAAATCTGAGTATTCTAAATTCATTTTACACTATAATTTCCCTCCCTTCTCAACCGGTGAGGTCAAGTTTTTAAGGGGCCCCGGCCGCCGCGAGGTGGGTCACGGTAACCTTGCGCAACGCTCCCTAAAGCAAATGTTGCCAGGTGGTGACTATGCTTACACGGTTCGTGTAGTGAGTGATATTTTAGAGTCGAACGGCTCTTCCTCAATGGCTACCGTTTGCGCCGGCTCACTGGCGTTGATGGATGCAGGTGTGCCTGTTCCAAAACACGTGGCGGGCGTAGCAATGGGTCTTATCTCTAAAGGAGGCAAGTTCGCTGTGCTTACTGACATCCTGGGCGACGAAGATCACCTGGGCGATATGGACTTCAAGGTTACAGGCACAAGAGATGGCATTTGCGGTATCCAGATGGATATCAAAGTTGACGGTTTGTCTATGGACGTAATGAGGCAGGCATTGGAGCAGGCGCGTCGCGGCAGAATGCATATCCTCGATGCCATGTACAACTGCATTGGGGAAGCAAGACCGGAAGTGAAACCACATGCGCCAAGGATGGTCAAGATGATCATCGACCGCGAGTACATTGGTGCGGTTATCGGGCCCGGTGGAAAGGTTATCCAGGAAATTCAAAGAGAGACAGGAACTACTATCAACATAGAAGAGAAGAACAACCAGGGCGAAGTGAGCATCTTTGGTACCGAAAAAGAGAAGGTAGAAAGGGCGCACAACTGGGTAAAAGGAATTGTTGCAGTTCCAACTGTTGGTGATGAATACGAAGCTGTCGTTAAGTCTATCATGCCTTACGGAGCATTCGTCGAATTCCTTCCAGGCAAGCAAGGTTTGCTTCACATCTCTGAAGTAAGCTGGAAGCGTCTTGAAACGTTAGAGGGAGTATTGAACGAAGGGGACAAGGTGAAAGTGAAACTAACAGGTACTGATCCTAAGACAGGCAAGTTCAAACTGTCACGCAAAATTCTTCTTCCAAAGCCCGAAGGAATGAGAGAAGAAAGACGTGAAGGTGGCGACAGGCAACACCGCGAAGGTGGCGATAGACCTCAACGTACCGACAGGCCTAAGTTCGAAAAGAGGCAACCGGGTGACGGTCGACAAGAGCAACGCCCACAGGAAACTGGTTCAGAACAAGGCGATCAATAAATCATTCACAATAATCTTTGCAAGGCTGTCAAACGACAGCCTTTTTATTTTTACAGCATGAACAGCATCCAGGTAAGTATAGCAGCAAACGAGCAGCAACAGGAGATTCTGATAAGCCAGTTGTCAGACTTAGGAGCCGAGGGATTTGAACAAACAGACGATTACTTGCTTGCCTATTTCAACGAGTATACTTTTAAGAGTTATGAAGTGAACCAACTATTGAAAGACCATTCCTTTACACTAAATACTATAAAAGAACAGAACTGGAATGAAGTATGGGAAAGCAATTTTCAACCGGTTGTTGTCGATTCCTTTTGTGCAATCCGCGCCGAGTTCCACGATGCAATTAACAGTGTAAAGCATGAAATCATCATCACTCCCAAAATGAGCTTCGGAACGGGACATCATGCAACCACTTACATGATGATTGAACAAATGAGGGATTTTGATTTTAAAAACAAATCAGTCTTCGACTTCGGAACCGGCACCGGGATTCTTGCGATTCTTGCTGAGAAACTTGGAGCGGCATCCATTACCGCGAT
>DATDNL010000750.1:0-3655 GCA_036518315.1 Flavisolibacter sp.
AAACTCATCGAAGAAATCGGATTCTGTACCCTTCGCCACCACGCGATACATGTCTTCTTTTGTGAGCCGCCATCTGGCTTTGGAAAATATGAATCGACCATACCTTACTCTTGGTAAAAAAGGCAGCGACTCTAATATTCCCCATTGCCAACCTATCGTTCGTATATTTTGAAATTGTAAGTCGCACAAAAATCGGTAGAGGGGAACAGTCGTTGAATGATAATTGTGCGCCGTTGTTAATCTCGGAACTACTTCTTTGTTCAGTCTCTTCGAAAAAAGAACAATTTTGTTTTTTTCTATGCCGACTAAAAGATCGTTGACATCAATTTGAAATTCCTTCTCCAATCCACTGCCACAGAGATACGGAATTTCATATTTACGAAGCCGTGGACGCAAAAGAATGTTTCCAACTCTCGATTCGGGAAGATGAACAACTTCCGCAAATACTGCATCTTTATTTTGCTCCTCTTCAGTCTCCAGGAGGGAACGCACCAATTTTTCCATATCCTGGTTAAGGTGACAGAAACGGCTTAGTAAGTTTCCACCGCTTGGACCGAACGGTGGTTGTAAAATAATGTCATAATTACCTTTGTCAATCTCCTCCTCTTCTGACGCACTTATTTTTACCATTATTGAAATCGAATCGGGCAAACTGTCAGCGGAAAAAGGTTGTAATGACAATGCTTCCAACAGAGAATCGTCGATTACAACTTCCTTTTTGTGGTGATTTATAGCTTCTACGCACATCTGCCATTTGAATAGTTCGGGTTCTTGCACCAACTCTGGTTTGGCCTCATTGCTGAATGCAAGATTGGCGATCAGCGGCGACTCTTCTAAACCGGCATTTGCAAACTTTCCGTAACCTATTCCGGCTTCGGAGTCAAGTACCTCGTTCAAAGGAACCCACCGCCCCTCATACCGTGTGGTGAATGAGGTCTTAAACTCAGCAAAGGGGTCTTTTGAAATACTGGCTGCCGTCAGGATTTGCAACACACTTGCACCTCTGAGAACTTCTTCCGAAACCTTTCTATTAAGGTCACACATTCCACGCCGGTAACCGTCAACCTGCAAATGGATTTTCGCGGTAAGTGGAATACCTAGTTCTTCAATACAACGCGAGATTTCCCCGTAGTGCTTGAACCTGTCAATACCACCCGTTTTCCCTAACTCTTTGAACTGTCCGGCAATTGTCACAAGTTGTTCGGTATATTTTTCAGTTTGTCGCAGGCTACTAATTTTTGAAAGGAGTATAGAGAAATATTCCTGACCTGTCAGGAACGGTTGCATCTCATCAACAAGTACCTGGCTATCGACAAGTTCGTAAACGAAATCAACAGCTTTATCAATACTAACCATGTCGTCTGCAATCACCTTGGCTAGATCTGTGATCCTCGCACCTTCCTTTGCAACAAGAAGTAAATTCTCTAAGTAATCTGAATGTCCTATATCGACTAGGTGGTAACTTCTACCAAACTCTTTTAGCATTCGATGTTCCAGGTATCTCCATGAATCACCAATACGATAAAGTGAGGTGTTCGGGAAAAATAGTAGTTGATCCCGTATTTCTGGTTCCTTCAGCAAGTGTCCATGCAACTGGCATACATATTCCATATCCAACCTGCCATGACGTTCCAATAGCTCCTTATCCCCCATTTTGAACTGGGTAGTGTCAGAAAATCGGCCGACCGTGCAAGAGGCAAACAGCCCATATGGTGTGCACCTGGTGCTCATCCTGATCATATATTTCACCAGCGACAGTTCTAATTTTTCTTTTCTTTCTCTCCTGTCGATTTTACCACCTAACCACAACAATAATTGTTCATATAAATCCGGAGACGCCACATACACGGCTTCTTGCACGATCGGTGTTAAATAGAATTGCCGCAGCTGTTCAACCAGTACCTGTTTCGACTGTTCGGCACCGGCCTCAGTATCCGCTCTCCACTTAAAAATTTGTTCTATAGGAAACAAAGGATTTCTTACCACAAACTCTTCTTGCGGCTGATACCATTCTTTAAATAGATTCTTCACTTTATACATTGGTTAGGAAAACAATGTCCCAGTCAGGTTTGATATCGTACAAATAAGATAGCCATGCTAAGGCTATACCGGCACTACCTTCTAACAATCCGTATTTGGGTAGATATTTAAATGAATTGCTTTCTTCATCAAAGCATCTCGAAAAATACCCGCCGACTCCTGCCCCCGGCTTATAATATGTTTTTAGAGTGTGGCCGATCCAGTTCTCCGCGGCATCGCAGAAAATTTGATTTCCTGTACGGCTGAAAAGGCGACGATATTGATGCACTATCCCAACTGAACCATTACAAAATGGAGCGTCGACACACCCGGCATCTTCAAATCTCCGGTGAACGGTCTTCAGTGCTATCTCAATACCTCGATCTTCCCACTCGACCCTATCCAACGAAGAACCACAATGAATAAGCATATTGGCAACACATAAATCTCCGTAGCACCAGGCAAGCCTGGATGATGGTGGCGACTTTTCACTCAATTCTGCCACTTTTATAAGTGCAGGAAAACTGCTATTTCGATTTCTTTTAAACTCACTCTTCAAAAGAAAGGGAAGGCAACTGCAAATCATTTCTTCAATCTCAACCTGTCTTATTCCTCTTTTATAAACTTGGGCGAGAAACGATAAAATGCCTGGCATTCCATGCGCCATACCGAAATTGTAGTTGTCATCAACATATTTGGCATCGCCGGGAGTGACCCACACTTTTTGTCCACCTACAGAGGTCCGCATTAAACGTAGATAGTCGACAATTTTTTCCAGGTACTTCTTTGCGCCGTTTTCCTTGTTCCTTTCAAGAAAATAAATCCCAAGGCCGACCATTCCATGCAAAGGATCCCAGTTGCCCATTTTAAAATCATGATCAACTGCAATACTTATAAATTCGTCAATTTCAGAAAGATCAAAACCAGTCCGTTCATCAAGTACGCCCATATTGTTCAGGTGTTGAAACGCAAATGCAATTCCGGCCACACCCGATGACATACTTTCAGATAGCTCTCCATTGGCAAGTACATCCATCAACTCCGACATCAAACCATAGGTGAACTCAAATAAGTACTTGTCTCCTGACAACTTCGCCAGGTAGCCAAAGAGCAAAGCAACACCTGCCTTACCATTAAGTAATCCGTAGTCATCAATATATTGGCTTTCCCTTTCAATCTGTAATGCGATAACATTTACTTGTTCCTTCAGAAACTCTTTCAAATGAATCTCAGGGTGAAAAATAGGTAACGACAACATTCGGGGTTGTTTTCTAAATAGCCGGCGCCATGTAACATGTACCGGCTATCTTAAACTGGCGAAGTATTAACAACTGTAACAAGTAGCGTGACCAGCACAAGTGTTCTGGTTCACTGTACAATTCTTAGAATCACCGCCCCCACTGCAATGATGGAAACAGGAGAATGTTTTTCCTCCAACCAGTTGACTCATTTCAGATTGAGTGAGATTTACAATTGTCCTTTTGGAGAGGCTCAGCTTTTTGATTTGCTTTTTCATGTTCAGTGGTTTTGATTGTTGAATATTTATTGCATGAAAGAATTTCCTTTATTCGTTTGAGATTGGGAATGATATTTCGTTCGGCCAAAAAACAGACAAGGTTTCCTCTTTGTTCCACCT
>DATDNL010000751.1:0-2211 GCA_036518315.1 Flavisolibacter sp.
GTCAGCGATTACCGCTCCGCACTGGTGCAAGGTAAACTCCTTGCCAAAAAGGGGTTGTGGGTTTCTGAGTTCAGAATTGAATCAGGCGTTAACTGTGGCGGACATGCTTTTCCGACAGAAGGCATTTTAATGGGTACCATACTCGAAGACTTTAAAAACAACCGTAAAGCCCTTGCCGCTGAACTGTTGGTTCTGTGTAATAATGCTTTGGTGGCCAAAGGAAGAAACAAGTTTAGCAATACTCCTATCCAAAAAATCTCCGGGCAGGGAGGTGTGGGCACTCATGAAGAGCAACAACTGTTATTAAAGCATTTTCAATTGGATAGCGTTGGCTGGGGGAGCCCTTTTTTATTGGTGCCTGAAGTGACGAACGTCGATGAAGTCACCTTAAGCCAATTAGCCACGGCACAACCGGAAGATTATTTTTTAAGTAATGCCTCTCCCTTAGGCGTTCCCTTTCACAACTTCAGGAAAAGCAGCTCAGAAGCGCAGCGAAAGGAAAGAATCGCCAATGAAAGGCCAGGCAGTCCTTGCTACAAGAAATACCTTACTTCTGATACAGAGTTTACTGAACTACCAATATGTACAGCTTCAAGACAGTATCAGCAACTTAAGGAAAAGCAAGTGACTACCAGCGGTAATAGCCAGGTGGAAATTGAAACTCAAATTAGAAAAATTGGGGAAAAGGATTGCCTCTGCGAAGGACTCACCTCTTCCGTCCGCCTGAAAAACCAAATTAAATTGTCACATAAGTTGTCGGCAGTTACTATTTGCCCGGGGCCAAACCTCAAATGGTTTTCAGGTATCTTTTCTTTGACAGAAATGGTAGATCATATTTACGGCCGATTAAGTATCACTAATTCATTGTATCGACCCAACATGTTCATTAACGAACTGAAGTTGTATATCGATTACTTTGAAAAGCAACTAAGGGAATCTGCATCTGCCTTAAATGAAAAACAGGTACGCTACTTTCAAAAGTTTAAGTCCAATATACTGGACGGAATTGCCTATTACAAAACGGCCTTGGCTTCAATTACCAATGCAGCAAAAACGTTCGAAGAGCTTTACCACTTTGAGAAACAGTTGATGGCAATCAGCATTTAACTACAGCTCCGTAATGGACGCTATTGATTTATTAGGAAATAAGCCGCATAAATTAAGCTTCCCCTCTGCGCTCTGCCATACATTGTATAGGAAATAATAAATAAAAAACCGGCCTGCAGTGCAGGCCGGTATAAAAAGAACGATTCATTTATAGACTACAATCTTGGGATCCGGTTGTGGATCCTGAAGGTCCGGGAATTCCGCCTGATACTCCACAGATCTGTAACACCAAAACTGCGGCTGACGGTGTTATCACTAACTGATTCACCTTTGTTCCCATTACAATTGCCTGTTCCGTTCTCGTTCACCGCAACGCTCGCTGCGTTGTCTTTGTTTGTATTCGTCATAGAGTTTACATCATCAACAAGTCAATCATTCTGCCTTCGTGTTGTCGTAAAAACGGAAACACGATTTGTAAACGGGCCGCAAAGGTAAGGGAAGAGGCAGGTGGGCGTACGATTCAATTGTTAAAACTTCTTTTCCGGGCCGGATGCACTATCTTTTTAATGTTTCCCGCAACGAAAATGGTACCGGGCCATTTACTTCACATCCGCAGTGGAGCAAATTATGCATTATACTTTCAATGAGATTGTTTGAACACCTTGTCCAGGAAGCCCCATGGCTCGAATAACTAAAAGGAATGAGGTGAGTCGGGAATCTTTTGTATCGCCGAATAAAGTCCATTCTCATTCAAGAGGTCAATCATTACCCGTCAAAATGATACTGGCTACCGCATTTACACTTGATCACTTCACCTTCAATCCCAATCGATCTCTTAGTGCAAACAAAAGTTCTCTATCTTTTTCCCGTAATTGACCGTGACGGTTGGGAGGCGCATCCAGGATGAGAATGTTGTCCTGGGCTGTCGCAATTTTATAGAGGTGTTCGAGTTCGTCCACTGATTTATAAACAGTATCCTTTGTATTGTAGAACCACTTCTGGCTTAAACACACCGTCGTCTCCCATGGCATGTAATACAATCTTCCTTCGTGAGAAAACAGCTTAGGATCCGGGCTGGCAGGCAGATAAGGATCACCCATTCTGAAATCGCTTGGAAAATATCGTATAGGATAACCTTCCTTCTGCATCGTGGGTAACACCCAT
>DATDNL010000752.1:0-3873 GCA_036518315.1 Flavisolibacter sp.
CTTTCTTCTTAGCCATGTACTCAGTTGTATAGCCAACGAGCGAGGTGACTGTAGTGGTCATGTATGCCGCCACGGGCGCATAACGCGCATACACCTTCTCAATATCCAGACCTGAACGGTCGATAGTTGCCTGGCCCAAACCTTTTGACTCTTCATCATTATCGGCAAGCAGAACCACCCTAAATTTTACAGTAGGTGTATTGCGGTATTCGAGGCTCCACCGCTCATCATTGCTTTTCTCCCTGTCTTTATCAAGAAAGTAATAACTGAGGTAAGAATTCTTATCGCCAAACACAGAAGCTTTGGGATCATATTTGATGTTGGGAGCACCATTGTAGGCCCGGTACCTCACCTTCATTCCGTCAGCCATCGTGAAACGATATTGCTGGAACATAGTCGGGTAGGTATTGGCAAGAGAAAAGATAAAGGGAGTAAACTCAATTCCTTCCTGTTTCATATCCCAGTCGTAAGATGACTTGACGGTATAATCAATGATGTCACCCACTTCCAGATCGGGAATCGCAATCTTCATCTTTTTGAAGTTCATTTTGAACAGTATTGGCTTATAGATCGCCGGCACATCCTGTTCTTCCTCCAGAGCGGAAGCCATATTCACCTGGTTCTCCTTACCGTTAGCCTTAATGATCTTGTATTGAGCGTTTCCATCCTTGCCCATGGTTACATAATAGAAGGTGGAGAACTTTTCCAACGAATTCTTGTCCTGCAATTTGATACGCTTGTGAACATACTCCTGTATCCGCACGATATATACATTTTTACCCGAGGTCACCCTTGAAAAGAGGTATTCCGTCTTTTGCCCAATGATGACAGCACTTTCATTTTTCCACTTGTCAGGGACAGCGGTTGCGTCAAATTCTTTTTCAATAGTGGTACCCAGTTGAGGCGCTTGTGCGAAAACAAAAAGAGAGGAAAGAATTAAGATCAAGAAAAGAGAGAAGCGAAACATATCATTGATGGTTTATTTAGTAAGTACAACCTGGTCGTTGTAGAATTTATTGATATCGGCGACGAAGGCATTCCATGCCGGGAACTCCGCCTTTCTAAGAATGGGCTTATTGATGACGATCGTTTTTTTGTAGATGATCGCCTTCCCATTGTTTGTATATGATCCTTCGAAGGAATAATCGGGAGTTGTTTTCTTGAATGCTGTCGGAAGATAGTCTACCTTATATCCTGCCGGTATCGGTAATTCTGTTTGAATGGTGTAATAATATTTTTGATCGAACTCGTAATCATTCTTGCGGTCATCCGGCATTTCATAACTGCCAAAGTCTTTATCCCAATCCATTACGACGTACAATTCGTTTCCGGCTTTCGTGACCTGGTTATTGGCATTAAAGTCAAAACTCAACAACAATGGCTTCTGACGATCAGTAAAGTCGGGATTCCTGATGTTCGAAACGTCGACATTATCATTAGCATTCTTGATCCATCTAATAAGCGCATCGTTCTTATTGTCTTTCCTGATAGATGAAAAGATGTCTTCAACAATAATCTTAGATTCCCCGTTGTATTCGATAGTAGAAGTACCAGTGAGCTTGTTATCAACAATGCTCATTTTGGTTGTCTTGGTTTCCTTATTCCGTTGGGCAGGAAACTCAGGTATCTTTTCGAGGATGAAATTTTTTCCATCTTCTATCAATACCTGCTTACCCTGGATGCGCTGCGCATAATCATTCAAAGCGATGTGCTCTTCCGTTCCATCGAGGAAGTACTTTTTGCCGTTATGAATAAGCGTACAGATCATGTGATTGTCTACACAAAGTGAGGGCAAAGAATAGTCGTACGGTAGATCAGATGTTCCGATCCACGTGAGCCTTGCATCATAGCCAGCCAGTTTGAGCATTTCCTTAAGCAAATTGGCTTTGCCCTTACAGTCACCATACTTGTTGTTGAACACGTTCTGTGCAGCGTCAGGCTTAAAGCCCATGATACCATTTTCAAAAGCAATGTAGCGGATGTTGTCCTGCACCCAATAGAAGATGCTCTCTACCTTTTCAATGTCCGTCTTCTTATTAAGAGTGAGTTCAGCCACTTTGCTCTTCAATTCGTCCGGTTTGTTACCAATGTCGGAGGTGACAAAGTGGTACCAGTTGTACAGATCTTTTACGTTCTCAAATAAAACGGTCCGCTGCCCGTTTTGAGTGAATGCTTTGCTCACACAAACCACGTGCGGGTAAGTAATGGCATGGTTCGGAGATTGCGGTTCATCCACATAGGCAAGGGCATTGGTAAGCTTGAAAGTCACCTTTGTTATGTCGCCTTCCTTTGTCGACGTTTTTTCAATACTATGGCCGGCAAAGTTGAACTCCCTGAGGTCGAGCTCCATCCAGGAAGGAATGTTAAACTGTACGACTCTTTCGGTCGCCGGCAAATGCTGGTTGAAGTAGAATGAAGTAAGGAATTTGATGTCATGATAATTCTCCTGGTAGGAATATTTGAATGGCTTACCTCTTTCACCTAGTGTAAACTTTACAGCACAAACCTTCTGGTCGCTATGAAAGATATTTTCATCATGATAATCGCCACAAACCTTTTCTGCTTTTACTTCCTTTCCCTCGGCGTTCGTTACTTTAAAATTGTCGATACTTATTTCGTCGTTGTAGAAAAGCCCGTCATCGTACTTCAGGTAATCCTTCACTGGCACGATGGTTACTTCATTTGAAACAGAGGCTTTCACCTTGCTCTCCCCTTCTTTTGGGGTTGGGTTCATTGAAAAATCAACCGTTTCCTTCCAGGTGGTCGCAATGACATCCTCTTTGGGGAAGGTTTTCTTCCACTCTGTGATCTTGTTGGTAAAATCTCCTTGCGAAAATGAGTTTAAACAGAGAAAAAATAATAGAGTAAAACCCAATCCTCTCGCCACAATTGGTTTAATCATTTATCAGTCAGTTTGATTGACGGAAAATATTACTTTTTTTAGGAAAATGGGGTGATGGAAGTAAGGTTTTTGGTTGGTTGATTATGTTGATCTGGTTGACTAGTTGATGATGGGATGGCAGACTGAGCCGGACAGGCGGGAAGGCCGTCCATGTAAGTGAAACGATTACAAGCACCAGGGATCTATTATTCGCTCATCATGTCCTTAATCACTGCTTCAACTTCTTCAGCGTTGGGCTTACTGAAGTAGTCACCGTCGCTGCCATAGGCGGGACGGTGTGCTTTGGCCGTGATAGTTCTTGGAGCTACGTCGAGCCAGCGATACCCACCCTGTTCTTCCATTACTTTGTTGAACATGTAGGCTGCTCCCCCACCGGGAACATCTTCATCCACGAAGACGATCCGGTTGGTCTTTTTTAAGGAGTCGAGAATCCTATGGTGGAGATCGAAAGGAAGTAAAGTTTGAATGTCGACGATTTCGCAACTGATACCTTGCTTTTCAAGCGTATGAGCCGCTTCCATTACTACGCGAAGTGTAGAACCGTAGCTGACAATCGTTACGTCATCGCCTTCTTTAATTACTTCGGGAACTCCAAGAGGGACAGTGAAGTCCAAGAGATTGGACGGCAGTTTTTCCTTCAGTCGATACCCATTCAGGCATTCGATGATGATGCCGGGATCAACTCCTCTTAGCAGGGTGTTGTACATACCAACCGCCTGCGTCATGTTTCGTGGTACACAAACATAAAGACCCCGCAAAGAACCGAGGATTAGTCCCATGGGCGAACCACTATGCCAAATGCCCTCCAGGCGATGGCCGCGGCTGCGCACGATGAGGGGGCAGCTTTGCTGGCCAACCGAACGATAATGTAAGGTGGCAACGTCGTCGCTCAATGGTTGCAGACCGTATAAGAGATAGTCGATGTACTGAATTTCAGCGATGGGACGGAGACCGCGCATGGCGAGTCCAAT
>DATDNL010000753.1:0-5555 GCA_036518315.1 Flavisolibacter sp.
CACTCGATCGGGCTTACTATCACGTGATATTTTTCCGCTAAGTACTACATCTTTCTGAATGCCCGCAATGAGGCCTTTTCTTCCTTTTCGCTGACCCTCAATAATGAGGTGATGCTGATACATGGTTGGAGTGCTGTCGCGAAACGCATACATTGGCACAGGTTCTAATTTTACAGTTGCCGCTTTGTATATGTCGTCGACCATCTTTTTTGTTGGAAGAAAACACTGGAACGTATCGGCGATCTTCTGAGCGACGTAAGGAGTGATATTGATCCTAGCCCAGTCTTTATCAGTGCCTATGCTCAAGTAATCGGGTGCGACGTAGTAGGTCGCTTTTGTACTGTTGCCGGTTACGGGGTCTTTTATCTGAACGTTGACAGGAACAAATCTTTTAAGGAAGGAAGGTATGTTGCCATGTAAGGCTTCTTGCAGCACCAGCGAATCTCTTTGCTGCCATTTGAAAGGGAAAGCGGTTTTATAGAACTCCGTGCCCGAAAGGGAAGAAGTTCGGGGAGGTGTTTGAATTTTATGATAATGAGTACAGGAAAGAAGTGAAGTGAAGGCCAATATTAGCGGCAAAGATTTCATAATGTTAAGTTCAGAAAAAAGTTGATTGGTTGATTGAGTTGATTGGTTGAGTTGACTGAGTTGATTCGTTGATTGGTGGAAAAGATTTCAGCAGAAACCCGGGAACGGGTCGATAACCTGGAGAAATCATCAATGGGTATTACAAGCTGAATACGACGGTGGGGTAAAGGCCGGGGTGGATACTTGGATGTCCTTCCTTATTTTTGCGGCAAATTGTAAATAATGAATTTGCACGAATACCAGGCGAAAGAGTTACTCCAGAAATATAACGTGCCTATACAGGACGGGATTGCAGTAAGCACGCCACATGATGCCGAGGAAGTTTACCGTCAAATTAAGACAACCTTCGGAAGCCCCTTTGCCGTTATAAAGGCGCAGATACATGCGGGTGGACGTGGAAAGGGTAAAATACGCGAGACGGGGATCCATGGAGTGAAGGTGGTGAAGTCGGTAGATGAGGTTACAGAGGTTGCTGGAAAAATGCTTGGCGGGACGCTTGTTACTCTACAAACAGGTGAAACCGGTAAGGTGGTCAATAAAATTTTGATCGCGCAGGATATGTACTATGAGGGTCCGACTGAAAGGAAGGAGTTTTATTTGTCCATACTGTTAGATCGTGCAAAGGGACAGAATGTGATCATGTACAGCACGGAAGGCGGCATGGACATCGAGGAAGTGGCACACAAAACGCCAGAGAAGATATTCAAGGAGTGGGTATACCCGGGTGGAGGATTACAAGGCTACCAGGCAAGGAAGATAGCGTTCAATTTTGGACTGAAGGGAGATGCCTTTAAGAACATGGTGAAGTTTGTCACTAATTTGTATAATGCCTACGTTGGCCTGGATTGCTCGATGCTTGAGATCAATCCTCTGTTTAAAGCTGCTGACGACAAGATCGTGGCCGTGGACTGCAAGATGAACCTCGATGACAATGCGTTGATGCGTCATCCTGACCTGGCAGCCATGAGGGATCTTAACGAAGAGGATCCGACAGAAATAGAGGCTGGTAAATACAATTTGAACTTTGTAAAGCTGGATGGTAATGTAGGTTGCATGGTAAACGGGGCTGGTTTGGCAATGGCTACGATGGATATGATCAAGTTGAGTGGTGGTGAGCCGGCTAACTTTTTGGATGTGGGTGGTACGGCTAACGCTCAGACGGTGGAAGCGGGGTTCCGTATCATCATGAAAGATCCCAAGGTAAAAGCGATTCTCATTAATATTTTTGGAGGTATTGTTCGTTGCGACCGTGTGGCGCAAGGTGTTATTGATGCTTACAAGAACATGGGAAATATCAATATACCTATCATTGTCAGGTTACAGGGAACGAATGCAGAAGAGGCGAAGAAACTGATTGATGAAAGTGGACTGAAAGTACAGTCTGCGATCCTGTTGAGCGAGGCCGCGGAGTTGGTGAATAAGGCGGTGGCCTAATGTCTGAACTGGGATTGTCTGAACCGGTATTTGCGGGATCAATCGAATTTATGAGAAGTTTTGGTTTACGTAGTAGTTAGTCATCGGCCAATATATCAAAGAGGTTCCTCAAAACAAATGATCTTTCGCACATGCCTCATACATGCTTCATAGATGTCCCATCTCTTTAAAGATATGGGACATCTATGGGGCATCTATGGGACATCTATGGGACATCCTATCCGTTGCCATTGCTTTCCTATTTCTGAGACAAGGCGGTCCTATTAGTCATTCAAAGCTTCTTCTTTAGCCTTTGCGAAATCAGCGGCTTCTTTCAGTGAGTGCCTCTTTTTGGAAAGGAGCTCTTAAGAGATGTTCTACTCTTTTTACCGTTATGCGGAAATCATCCGAACGTTAGGTGTTCGCTCCGAGCGCTTGGTAGTTGACACAGCATATACAGCTGAAGATCGAACTAGCGATTTTAGAAGGTGGTGGTTACCGCCTTTTTTATGAGCATTAGAGTCCCTTTATCTGCATAAACGATTAATTATAGCAAGTTGCTGAGGGAACTGGGTTGATAAAGTTTCCTTCGTGGCCATTTCGAAGTCGGCGAAGTCGAAGCCGGGGGAGACGGTGCAGCCGACGAGGGAGAATGCAACTCCCGGTGCAGGCTCAGAAGCAAACCAACTACGGCCAGGAACCACATGTTGAAATACTTCACCTTCGCTAATTTTCTTTCCCAGGCGTATGCAGGAATAGGTGCCTTGTTGATCAATGATGTGGATCAGCAAAGTGCCGCCTTCGTAGAAGTGCCAACACTCATCGCTTTCAATTTTGTGGAAGGCGGAGTAGTCACCCTGTTGAAGAAGGAAGTAAATGGCAGTGGAATACGAGCGATCGCCGGTGAAGTTGGCCGGTAGGGCTTTTGATGCAATGGTACCGGTGGAACGATAGGTTTCTTTGTAGTAGCCCCCTTCGGGGTGTGGTTGTAAGTGGAGGTGGTTAACGATTTTGTCTGCGGTCATATGTGGGTGGATTATCTAAATCTTATTTTCATCAAAGGAAAGGTCGATGCTTTTTCTATTTACTTCAACCTTGCGGTACGAGACACCCGCTGTATCCAGCATTCTTTTGCTGGCAATGGAAACATCCGTCCCGTTGTATTTATCGCTGAGGAAGATCACTTCCTTTATACCTGATTGTATGATGGCCTTGCTACACTCGTTACAAGGAAACAGGGCTGTGTAAATGCGGCAACCGGTGAGGTCCATACCAATGTTGTTCAGGATTGCATTCAGCTCGGCGTGACAGACGTAGGGGTATTTGGTATCGAGGAATTCGCCTTGTTTGTCCCAGGGGAAGTCTTCATCACTGCATCCAAGCGGCAAGCCATTGTAGCCGGCGCCAACGATCTTGTTTTGATTATTAACGATGCAGGCACCTACTTGCGTGCTGGGGTCTTTACTTCTTCTCCCACTGAGGAGAGCTACTCCCATGAAATACTCGTCCCAGGTAATGTAATCGGTTCGTTTGGACATGTTTAATTTGATAGAGGAGCAAAGATATTCCGGAGCGTTTTGCTGCCAAAAAACGCCTGTCTTTTAATCCTTGTTGTTCGTCAAGACCAGTTTCTTACCACCTAGTTTCGAGGTGACTTCTTTGACATTGGCTCCATTGCCTTTGTGTAAATAAAGTACCGGGTTTTTATTGTTCGAGGTTGCCTCGTGCAATCCGTCAACGGTAAGTAATTCAAAGTTTTCAACTTCAACCGCATGTGTAAACCAGGAAGGAAGTCCCTTGTCCCACGACACGGTGAAGTTCCGGATATTAAGATTACTTGTGTAATTAGAGTAAAGGGCGGGAGTGTTGTGTGAGAAAATACCGAGTGAGAGATCGTTCGTTGGCCTTAGATCAATATTGCCACCGTAGCTTTTGGTGAGAGGTCCGTTTTTAATCGTAAGACTGATATTGTCAAAAGAAATATCGTTGATCAAATCTTTTGTCGTTGCATAGATAACGATACCGGCTTCAGATGAGGCAATGATATTGGAGAAATGAACATGTCGTATTGCTCCCGTTTCTTTACTACCCAGTCCGGGAACAGAGGAAATGTGTATAGGTTCGCCATGTCCCCACCATTGCCCTGAATGCAGCCGGGTGTTGATGACAATGTTAGAAAACATCATGTTTTCCATGTCGCCTTTTTGTCGCTGGAAGATGCCGATGCCTCGGTTGGAATCGTAGATGGTGATGTTATCAAAAAGGAGGTTGCCGGAGCTGTTTGTGGTCCAAACGTTGTAGCCGATCCTGATACCGCTTGATCTTGATTGTAAAACGCAATTCGCGGCGCTCAAATTACTTGAACTAATAACAGCAATGGCGTCGTCGCCGGCATGAATGTCACAGTTGGCAATGACAATGTTTTTGGAGTCATAGAAATCAACCCCGTCGCTGTTTGGTATCAGCAGGTTGTTACGGATTGCTATACTGTTTACGTTTATGTGCTCTGAGTTTAAGAATGCGAGCGTCCAGTTGGGCGACTCTTCAAAGCTGACTTGACTTACTGTCACGTTTTTGCAGCTAGAGAACATAACCATCACTCCTGGTCTTTCTTCATAGGTACCTTTCCATAAGACGGGCCCGTCTTCGCGTCCGAATTTAGGATCCATATAATCGTTCTTCTGCCTTGTGTACTTACGATCCAGGTCCATTCCATATTGCAGGCTGTCCATGTACATGAACGAGGTTCCGTTTCCTTTGATCGTACCGAATCCTGTGATGGAAATATTCTGTTCATTGTGAGCCACGAGGATACCAGTTTTATTTCCAGCGCCCAAGCCTCCGAAGCCATAGTCCTTTTGATAGCCGTAGTCTTTGTTATCGGTGCTGCCGACTAACGCGGCTCCCGGCCCGAAGTGCAAGTTCATGTTACTGTATAAATGCAAGGTACCGGTGACAAAGCTGCCTGTAGGAATTTCGACAACACCGCCGCCGTGCTGATGACAATCATCAAATGCTTTCTGTATAGCAGAGGTGTTCAGGGTCTTTGCATCGCCAATGGCGCCATAGTTTAAAATGTTGTAAACATTGACGCTATTGTTCCCGGTTGTTTGAGAGAAAGCCGTTATTGGTGCAAGCGCAGTAAAGACGGCAATTAAAGGAAAGAGGATCGCTATTCTTGTCATGGAATAAGAGAGTTAGTAAGTTTTGGATTTGTGTGGGTATGAAGATATTTCAATTCGCGGTTCGAAGTTCGATGTTCGAGATTGGGGCGTTTATTATGGGGCGGGTTTTAGAGGTCCAAAGACTTTAAAACGTTTAAGGGTCTGAAGGTTTAAGGTTTAAGGGTTCGAGGTGTTTCACAGAGTGCAGCAGAGGAGAAAGGAAGGAAGCGGAAAGAGATGTCGACTATAAGGGACAGCTAGGATCAAATGAAATGAACGGGTCGCCGGGCTTTCTATTTAACATAATAAAGAGTGGGCTTTTGTGGGAGTATAGTGGGCTTTGAGTGGGCTTTGAAGGGGAGTAGAATGGGTTTTGCTTTGGCGAGAAGT
>DATDNL010000754.1:0-2438 GCA_036518315.1 Flavisolibacter sp.
CAATAACGATCTGCCGCAGCTTTCGTTCCATGTCCTTCAGGTAGGCAATTCTTTCTTCACTGATCTTGTTTTGCTGTTTCAACAACTCCACTTGTTGTTTGTGCTTCTCGCGATCCATCACCTCCTGCATCTCCTTTTTCAGTCTTTCATTTTCCTTGAGAAGGTGATGCAGATCTTTTTCTTTTTGTTGAACCTTTTGCAGGTCCTGTTCCGTACGATTCAGAAGTTTGTCCAGGCGGAAATGTTCTTCATCCACGAGGTGCCTGGCTTTTTGAATAAGGCGCTTGTCCAACCCGATCCGTTCAGCAATTGAAAAAGTGTAAGAACTACCGGGTTTTCCCACGATCAATTTATATAGCGGTTGCAGTCTTTGTTCGTCAAAAGCCATAGCTCCGTTCACAATGCCCTGCGTCTTGTTGGCCATCACTTTCAAGTTTAGGTAGTGGGTGGTCACGATGCCAAATGCGTGTTTCCGGGAAAGCTCTTCCAGGATGACTTCGGCAAAAGCCCCGCCGAGGTTAGGGTCACTGCCACTTCCCAATTCGTCTATGAAAAACAAGGTGCGACCATTACTATTTTCCATGAAGTGTTTCATGGCCAGGAGGTGGCTGCTATAAGTACTCAGCTCAAACTCCAGGCTCTGTGTATCACCGATGTGGATCATCAATTGTTTGAAGATCCCAAACTGCGAAGATGGATGTACCGGAACCAGTAGACCACTTTGAACCATCATCTGCAATAGGCCCACGGTCTTCAGGGTCACCGTTTTACCTCCGGCATTCGGGCCGCTGATGAGAAGGATGCGGTTTTTTTCATCGAGCGTAACGTCAACCGGGATGGTGGGCTTTTGTGTCCTTTGGTTATATAGATAGAGTAGGGGATGAAAAGCCTTTACAAGGTGCACGTGTGCTTTGTCGGAAACAACAGGATATTCGCCCAGTATATCAGAGGCGAACAAAGCTTTGGCTCTTATGAAATCGTATTCACCGATGATACCATGATAGGTTGACAGAAGAGGAGCGTAGACAGAAAGATGTTTAGTCAGGTCCTTCAGTATCCGGTATACTTCTTTCCTTTCTGCGTTCTCCAGCTCATACAATTGATTGTTTAGTTCAATAGTTTCTTCCGGTTCGATAAATGCCGTTCTGCGACTGTCGCTCTCGCCATGAAGAATGCCTTTTACTGTTCTTTTTTGCTCCGCAAACACAGCCACCACCCGGCGCCCATTCATAAAACTTTCTTCTATTTCCGCTAAATACCCCTGTTTATTGAGTTTGCCGACGATCTTCTCGAACATCCGTCTTAACTCGGTACGTTTTCGATACAGATTCATCCGGATGGACTGCAATTCGTTGGAAGCATTGTCTTTCACATTGCCGTTGTCATCAATGACATCGTTGATCATCTGCAGTATGGCCTTCTCGAAGTAGGTTCCGCTGATCACTTCCGCCAGGCCGGTATAAACCGTGCGCCTTTCGGGATCGAACCAACGGAAGATCGCTTCCATGCTGTTGGCTAGTTTCCGGATGGAAACCAACTCTTCGCCAACAAGCATTGAGCCCTCGATGCCCAGCATCTTTAACTCCCTGGAAAGATTGAGAATGTAATCGTTGGGGAAATTGATCCCGTTCTGAACCAATTGTTTATACTCGTGTGATTGTTTCAGTTGAAGTTCAATAAACTCTTTCCTGGTATGGATACGGAGCTCGGATGCCTTCGATTTGGCGAATTCACTTCGGCACTTCTCTGTTAACAGGTGTTTGATCTTATCAAATTCAAGTTGATAGGAGGCTGATTCCGGATATAATTTCATCTATGATTTAAAAAGATTTCGTCAAAGGTAGGGGCACCCCAAACACTAAATTTATGTAAAAGCCTGTCCAAAGACAGTGTTAAAACTTCTTAGTTGGCTTTTCCTTCCCTATTTTCAGACTGATATTTGTTCCACCTCCTTCTATATGATGCTAAAAACATTCATAGCAAGCTTAAGTTTCTGCACCATTTTTGCATGCAACTCCGAAAAAAATTATAACGCCATGACATCCTCGCTTATCAACGCCAAGATTGCTGATCAAACAGATACTGCGACGTTTGGTACTGGTTGCTTTTGGTGTACAGAGGCTATTTTCCAGGAGCTTAATGGTGTGCTAAATGTTACATCCGGCTATTCAGGTGGCTCAACGCGCAACCCGACGTACAAGGAAGTTTGCAGTGGCGAGACAGGCCATGCCGAGTGTGTCCAGGTGGTCTATGAACCGGGTAAGATCAGCTACGACGATTTGCTCCAGGTATTCTTCGAAGTTCATGACCCCACTAGCCTGAACCGGCAGGGCGCCGACATTGGTACGCAATATCGTAGTGCGATATTCTATCACAATGATGAGCAGAAACAAAAGGCGGAATATTACAAGAACGAACTTAATAAGAGCGGGGCTTAC